>NZ_JBANBA010000151.1:0-15587 GCF_059803475.1 Bradyrhizobium sp. UFLA05-89
CATTGAAGATTCCGCTTGGGATATTGCAGTTGGATGACGGAGATAACTTAATGTAACTGGCAACGTGAAGCGAGGGTGAGGGGTGGCATGGCGTTAGCGAAGATGAGCGTGGCTGAGGTCGAGCAGTTTCTCCGCGAGGAGTTTCCCCAGGCCTTCAGCGGCGACGACATCACGATCGAGAGCGCCGACGGACAGACAGCGCTGCTGCGCCAGCGCTATAGCGAAAGGATGCTGCGGCCCGGGGGAACCGTGTCGGGGCCGACGCTGATGGCGCTTGCCGATTTCGCCATGTACGTGGTGCTGCTGTCTGCGATCGGTCCGATCGGGCTCGCGGTCACCACCAATCTCAACATCAACTTCCTGCGCAAGGGTCAGCCGGGGCAGGATGTGCTGGCAGAGGCCCGGCTTTTGAAGCTCGGCAAGCGCCTCGCGGTCGGGGAGGTCAATCTGCTCTCGGGCACGTCGCCGGATCCGATTGCCCATGTCACGTCCACCTATTCCATTCCAAATGTTTGAGGTTTTTCGAGGTAATATAGCACCTTATTTTTAAGATACTGATTTTACTTACTTAATTTCTCTTGCCGGGCATTGACCGCTGCGCGCCACTTCTCTAGAAACCGCGCAGTCCGGCGCGTCGTTCGCGCCGTCATCTCCCCGTCCACGGAAATCAGATATGAAAACCTTTTCGGCAAAGCCCGCCGAGGTGACGAAGAAGTGGGTGCTGATCGACGCCAAGGGTCTGGTCGTCGGCCGCCTCGCCACCATCGTTGCCATGCGGCTGCGCGGCAAGCACCTCCCGACCTACACCCCGCACGTTGATTGCGGCGACAACGTCATCATCATCAACGCCCAGCACGCGGTGCTGACCGGTCGCAAGCGCGAGCAGAAGACCTACTACAAGCACACCGGCTATGTCGGCCATGTCAAGGAGCGCACCGCGCGCCAGATCCTCGAAGGCCGTCACCCCGAGCGCGTGCTCGAGAAGGCCGTCGAGCGCATGATCCCGCGTGGTCCGCTCGGTCGCGTCCAGATGGGCAACCTCCGCGTCTATGGCGGGGCCGATCATCCGCACGAGGCGCAGAGCCCGGAAAAGATCGACATCGCCAAGTTGAACCGCAAGAACACGAGGGCCGCATAACATGGCCGAATCCATCCAGTCGCTCGACCAGCTCTCGCAGCTCAAGACGGCCGCTCCCGAGGCGCCCAAGCACGAGAAGAAGGTCGACAAGCTCAATCGCGCCTATGCCACCGGCAAGCGCAAGGACGCTGTCGCCCGCGTGTGGATCAAGCCGGGCGCCGGCAAGGTCACGGTCAACTCGCGCGAGGTCGAGGTCTATTTCGCCCGTCCCGTGCTGCGCATGATGATCGAGCAGCCGTTCTCCGTGGCCCAGCGTTCCGGCCAGTACGACGTGATCTGCACCGTCGCCGGCGGCGGTCTCTCCGGCCAGGCCGGCGCAGTCCGCCACGGCATCTCGAAGGCGCTGACGCATTTCGAGCCGGAGCTGCGTACCGTGCTCAAGAAGGGCGGCTTCCTGACCCGCGACTCCCGTGTGGTCGAGCGCAAGAAGTACGGCAAGGCAAAGGCCCGCCGGTCCTTCCAGTTCTCCAAGCGCTAACCGCTTCGATAAAATTCGTCGCGAAAGCGGCTTCAATGAAATGCAAAAGGGCGCCGAATTCGGCGCCCTTTTGTTGTTCGTTTGTATGCAAATTGAGCCGGTGTTTTCCCGAAAAGTTGCGTCTGCATGAAAACCTGAATGGAACCCGGCAAGACCTAACGTTGCCGCTGGAAGGGCACGCGATCGGGCTGATCGCGTATTGGCTGGTTTCTAAAGGGGGCTGACATGATGTCGCTCGATAGCATCACGCTATACCTGGTTGCCACGATGGTAGCCGCACTGCTCGGCGCCATGATGGTGTTCTTCGGCAGGCAAGAGAAAAGTCCCGCGCTGAAATGGTGGGGTACTGCCTATCTCCTTGGCGCGGCTTCCGTCGCGCTTTGGACGGCCGCCGGCGACAAGCTTGGCGCGCAGCTCTATCTCGCGCTGAACGCCGTCGGCTTCGTCGCCTGCGGCATGGTCTGGAACGCCGCGCGCGTGTTCCACGGCCGCAAGCCGAACTGGCCCGGACTTCTGTTCGGTGCGCTCGGCTGGGCTGCCGCGGTGACGCTGCTCGATCCGGCTGCCGCGACGCTGCGCATGTTGATCGGCGCCGGCATCGTCTCGGTCTACGCAGCGCTGACCGCGGGCGAGCTATGGTCCGAGCGACGCAAGAGCCTGCAGCGAAGCTGGCCGGTCTTCGCCGTGCCGATCATGCACGGCTGCGTGCTGATGATGCCGATCCTGATCGGCGGCTTCCTGCGGCCGAACGATCCGCACTTCTCTACCAGCATCTGGGTCACGGTGTTCGCGGTCGAACTCATCCTCTACGCCGTCGGCACCGTGTTCGTGATCTTCATGCTGGTGTCCGAGCGCACGGTGACCGCACACAAGACCGCTGCATCGATGGACCCGCTGACCGGCATGTTCAATCGGCGCGGCTTTGCGGAAGCCTGCTCGCGCGTCATCGAGCGCGAGGCCAAGGCGGGGCGGCCGGTGACCGTCATGATCTTCGACATCGACCACTTCAAGTCGATCAACGACCGCTTCGGTCACCCCGCGGGCGACGAGATGCTCAAGCTTTTCTCGACCGTCGTGACCACCAATCTGCGTATCTCCGACCTGTCGGGCCGGATCGGCGGCGAGGAGTTCGCGGCGCTGTTGCCGTGCTCGCTGGAAGAGGGCGTGCTGGTCGCCGAGCGCGTGCGCGAGGCGTTCGAGACATCGGGCATCGTCGTCGACGAGGGCCCGGTCGACACCACCGTCAGCATCGGCGTTGCCGGTGGTCCGGCCGGCACCGAGCTCGAGGTGCTGCTGGCTGCCGCCGACACCGCGCTCTACCAGGCCAAGCGAGGCGGCCGCAATCGCGTCGAGGCCGCTGAAGAGCTGCCGCTGTCGCTGGAGAACTGGCGCCGTCAGACTGCCGCGCGGCTCCCGGTGCCACGACCGGCGACGGCCTGAGACGCGAAGGGAGCTTGCGGTAAGGCGCTGTTTACCATTCGACCGCTACCATCGTGGTCATGGAGACGATCCGTCAACAGACCTCACAAGCGGCTCTTGTGTCGCTCGAAGCGGCCGCGGCATCTGCGCGCGGCGGCTTCGGCTGCATCTTCTCGACATCGGACGAATACGAGACGGCGCTGATCACCGAGCGCCGCGCTCAGGGCCGCTACGCGCAGAATCGCGACCATCGACCGATCACACTCTTTGTCGCCTGCGCACTGACGGTGGTCGGCATAGTCCTGTTGTTCGCCTGAAGAGAGCAGTGCGGTTCGGCTGTGACCCCAAGGTGATCGGAAGGCGCCGTTTCGGCGCCTTTTTCTTTTCAGCCGCCTGCGCTAGACACGCCCTGTCAAACAAGAAGGGTGGAAACGATGATCACCGAGATCGCGCAAATCGACGTCAAGCCGGGCAGCGAGAAGGATTTCGAGGCGGCGGTGGCCAAGGCCAAGGCCGCGTTCGGCCGCTCCAAGGGCTTTCATGGCTTCGAGCTGCACAAATCGATCGAGAAACCGCAGCGCTACCGGTTGATGGTGAAGTGGGAGACGCTGGAGAACCACACCGTCGACTTCCGCGGCTCGGAGAACTTTGCCGAATGGCGGGGTCTCGTCGGCCAGTACTTTGCCGCGCCGCCTGAGGTCGAGCACACCAATACGGTGGTGACGACGGCTTGAGCCGTCTCACACCGTCGCGGTCTGCGCCGGCGCCTCATAGCTCTTGAAATGATCCAGCAAAACCTTGGCGATGGCGACCAGCGGGAGCGCGAGCGCCAGGCCCCAGATGCCGAAGACGACACCGAGCAGGATCTGGAACGCGAACAGCGTGGCGGGCGGAATATCGAGCGCCTGCCGCTGCAGGATCGGCGTCAGCACGTAACTCTCCATCGCATGGACGCCGAGAAACAGGATCAGGGCAGAGAGCGCCGCGACCCAGCCTGACGCGATGCTTGCCAGCACCACGATCACGCCGGCGATGATGGCGCCGACCGTCGGGATGAACGCCAAGAGACCCGCCTGGATCCCCAGGATGAACGAGCCGGGGATGCCGATGACGGCAAGTCCGATCCAGGTCACCACGCCGACCGCGAGCATGACGATGATCTGCGCGATCAGCCAGCGCTCCAGCGTCTCGCTGATACCGTCGATGATGACGGTGGCACGCGGGCGATGCCTGGCCGGCGCGATGAACAGGAGCCCGTCGTGATAGACGCTGGGCTGCGCAGCGAAGGCAAGCCCCAGAAACAGCACGATGAAGAAGTTGCCGACGGCGCTGATCGTGCCGAGCAGCAGCTTGAGGGTCTGGCTCACGATCGCCCCGCCGCTGGAGGCCAGCGCACCGGCGCCGGGGAGTCCGGTGCGTGGGGGTGACGCGCCAGGCGCCGTTTCCGAGCCGGACGGCGTCGCGTTCGCGGAGGAGGCGTTGCCAATGTCGAAGAAGCTGGTGTCGATGCCGTGGCTCTCGAGGAAGGCTTTGACGGTAACGAGCTGCGACTTGATGGTGTTGCTGAGCGCGGAGGCCTGCTCGGCGATGGTCGCGCCGCCGAGATAGGCCACCCCCGCGAGCATCGCCGCAAGCACCATGCAGACGATTGCAAGCCGGAGCGGATGCGGCAGGCCGACATGGCGCCCGAGCGCGTTGGTCAGCGCATTGAGGCCGACGCCGAGCAGCATGCCCGTGAAGATCAACAGCAGCGTTGCAGCGAAATACCAGGTGAAGACCAGCCCTGCTGCAAACAGCACGATGCCAATGCCGCCGACCGCGATCGCCCAGGCCAGATCGTTGCGGGTCCGGGATCGTTCATCTGCGGGAATCGTCACATGGTTTCCTTTGCGCGGCCGGCGTGCACGGCACTCTTTCGCG
Organism: Bradyrhizobium sp. UFLA05-89; assembly: GCF_059803475.1. Lineage (NCBI taxonomy): Bacteria > Pseudomonadati > Pseudomonadota > Alphaproteobacteria > Hyphomicrobiales > Nitrobacteraceae > Bradyrhizobium > Bradyrhizobium sp. UFLA05-89. The sequence continues at coordinate 4,956 of NZ_JBANBA010000151.1, forward strand.
AAATCCCGCTGCGGATCAAGCCGGGGTCGCGTGCCGGTTTGACGCGTCCGCGATCTCGGCTCGCCCGTGCGAACGGCCCCTTTGACAGCCCCTTAGATCCTGCCTCGCGGACCCGGATGGGCCGGTTTGGGCCTCAACTGCGCTTCCAGCGGAGGCATTCAGGCGAAAATAGCATTGCCGTCCCGCGATCCCTTCGGTTGAAATTGTTCCATCCGACGGGCATGTTTGGAGAATCTTCTTCGGCGGGGAGGTCGGAACGGGAGATGAAAAAGCCGGTCGTCGGCGTAATCGGGAATTCCCATCGCGTCGAAAATCGATTCCAGGTCCAGATGGTCGGCGAGCGAAACTTGCGCGCCGTGGCCGAGGTTTCCGGCGGCTTGCCGCTGATGTTTGCGGGTTCGGCAGACATCACCGATATCGGTGCGCTGCTCGATTGCGTTGATGGCATCGTGCTCACCGGCGCCCGCGCCAACGTCCATCCCACGCGCTTCAACGTCGATCCCTGCCAGAAGCACGAGCCCTACGACATCCATCGCGACGAGGTCGCGCTGACGCTCTCGGTCGCCTGCGTTGCCCGCGGCATTCCGCTTTTCGGTATCTGCCGGGGCCTCCAGGAGATGAACGTCGCCTTCGGCGGCTCGCTGCATCCCGAGATCCGCGAAATACCGGGCCGCATGAACCATCGTATGCCCAGGCTCGAGAACGGCGAGATCCATCCTGATCCCACCGTCGTGTTCGCCGATCGCCACGAGGTCGATCTCACCCCCGGTGGCGCCTTCGCCAGAATCCTCGGCTGCGAAAAGATCAAGGTCAATTCGCTGCACGGCCAGGGCATTCTGGAGCCGGGCAAGCGCGTACTGATCGAAGGAGTCGCCGAAGACGGCACCATCGAGGCGATCCGCATCGCGGAAGCCCCGACTTTTGCGCTCGGCGTGCAATGGCACGCGGAATACGACCCGCAGCGCAATCCGATCAACCGGAAGATCTTTCAGGCGTTCGGCGAGGCGCTCGTGGCGCGGCAGCGGGCGACGGCGTAGCCGGTTAGCGCGCGGCGAGGGGCCCTTCTGCCATCGGGGAGCCGTGAATGGCCTCGCATGATCACTACTTCATCAAGGGGGCCGGGGTCTACGACACCCCGCTGCTGTTGCTTCATGGCTCTGGTCGGACCGAGCAGGACATGGTGCCACTTGCCGGCCAGCTTGCGCCGGCCTCGACGGCGGTTGCGGTTCGTGGAGCCCTTCCTTGGGAAGGTGGCTTTGCGTTCTTTCGCCGGTTCGAGGATCGCTCGATCGATGAACGCGATCTCATTGCCCGAGCGGATCGGCTTGCGGACGAAGTGAACCAATTCGGCATGGATTATCGGTTTCCAAAGCCGCCGATTGCCGTCGGTTTTTCGAACGGCGCAATCATGGCGGCTGCTCTAGTCATGCTTCATCCCCGCTCTCTCTCCGGTGCTGTTCTTCTCAGACCGCTGTCTCCGTTCGCTGTTGATCCAGCTACACGCGTTCCTGGTACGCCGGCTCTCATCATCGACGGCCACTACGACGAACGCCGCTCGCCCGGAGATGGCGCCCGCCTGGCAAGGCGTCTGGCGCGCATGGGCGCCGAGGTGACACACCACTCGCTACCAACCGGCCATTCGATCATCGAGGATGACATTCGGATGGCGCGCGAATGGCTGAGGCCATTTCTTCGCGCTGAGTGAGCACGCAGGTGGAGCTTTGGCTCTGCCCATTCTGCCGACTATGCGAACAAAAAAGGCGCCCCTTTCGGAGCGCCTTTCGCTTCTCATGGTCGGGACGGATCAGCCCGAATAGTACATCTCGAACTCAACCGGGTGCGGGGTCATCTCGAAGCGCTCGACCTCGGTCATCTTCAGCTCGATGTAGCTGTCGATGAAGTCGTCGTCGAACACGCCGCCGGCCTTCAGGAAGGCGCGGTCCTTGTCGAGATTTTCCAGCGCCTCACGCAGCGAGCCGCACACCGTCGGGATCTGCTTCAGCTCTTCCTTCGGAAGATCATAGAGGTCCTTGTCCATCGCCGGGCCCGGATCGAGCTTGTTCTTTACGCCGTCGAGGCCGGCCATCAGCATCGCGGCGAAGCCGAGATAGGGGTTGGCGAGCGGATCGGGGAAGCGCACCTCGACGCGCTTGGCTTTGGGCGAAGCGGTGTAGGGGATGCGGCACGAGGCCGAGCGGTTGCGCGCGGAGTAGGCGAGCAGCACCGGCGCTTCATAGCCCGGGACCAGACGCTTGTAGGAGTTGGTGGTCGGGTTGGTGAAGGCATTGATGGCCTTGGCGTGCTTGATGATGCCGGCGATGTAGGACAGGCAGGTCTCCGACAGGTCGGAGTACTTGTTGCCCGCGAACACCGGCTTGCCGTCCTTCCAGATCGACTGGTGCACGTGCATGCCCGAGCCGTTGTCGCCGTAGACCGGCTTCGGCATGAAAGTGGCAGTCTTGCCGTAGATGTGCGCGACCTGGTGGATGCAGTATTTGTAGATCTGCAGGTGATCGGCCATCAGCGTGAGCGTATCGAACTTCATGCCGAGTTCGTGCTGGGCGGAAGCGACCTCGTGGTGATGCTTTTCGACCTTCACGCCCATCTTGGCCATGGCGCCAAGCATCTCCGAGCGCATGTCCTGCACGGAGTCCTGTGGCGGCACCGGGAAGTAGCCGGCCTTGGTGCGGATGCGGTGGCCGAGATTGCCGCCTTCATATTCGGTGTCGGAGTTGGTGGGGAACTCCGCGGAGTCGAGCCGGAAGCCGGTGTTGTAGGGCTGCGCGGAATAGCGCACGTCATCGAACACGAAGAACTCGGCCTCGGGGCCGACGTAAACGGCATCGCCGACGCCCATCGACTTGACCATCGCCTCGGCCTTCTTGGCGATGCCGCGCGGATCGCGGTTGTAGGGCTCGCCGGTGGTCGGCTCGAGCACGTCACAGACGATGACCATGGTGGTCTCCGCGAAGAACGGATCGATCGTCGCGGTGACCGGGTCGGGCATCAGGCACATGTCGGACTCGTTGATCGCCTTCCAGCCGGCGATCGAGGAGCCGTCGAACATCTGGCCTTCGGCGAAGGTGTCCTCCTCGATCATGCTGACGTCGAAGGTCACGTGCTGCCACTTGCCGCGCGGATCGGTGAAACGGAGGTCGACGTATTTGACGTCGTTATCCTTGATCGCTTTCAGGACGTCTTTGGCGGTCTTCATGCATACCCCTTTTGGCTCTGCGGGTCGGTTTCCGGACTACGAGCGACGTTGTTCTCGCTTGTTGAGGCGCGCGAGTGCACAAACAACGTCAGGCCGCCAAGGCAGCCTTTTTTCTTAGGTAGAGTGTCGCAAAATTCGGGATAGCACCCGGCTCAGATAGCGTCCAGCCCGGATTCGCCGGTTCGGATGCGGATCGCTTCTTCGATGTTGGAGACGAAGATCTTGCCGTCGCCGATGCGCCCGGTCTGCGCCGCACGGCGGATCGCGTCGATCGCGCGCTCGACCAGGTCGTCGCCGATCACGATTTCGATTTTGACCTTGGGCAGGAAGTCCACGATGTATTCTGCGCCGCGGTAAAGTTCTGCGTGGCCCTTCTGGCGGCCAAAACCCTTGGCCTCGGTGACCGTAATGCCTTGGAGGCCTACTTCCTGAAGCGCCTCTTTCACCTCGTCGAGCTTGAATGGCTTGATGATGGCTTCGATTTTCTTCACTGCGCGCCTCCCGGCCTTTCGATCAAATAGCAACGTCTTCGTCAGGATGCGCTCTGTCATCGCGCGGAGTTGTCTTCTGTCCCAAGCTGCCTGACCAGCCCGGGCGGTGGCCGGCCACACCCTGATGAATGCCAGTGAGCACGACGAACCGATGCGGCTTCCTCAAAAGCAGGGTCTATGCCAAGTTGCAAATGCCCTGATTTTTGGAGCTTTATCAGCCTTTTAACGAGCATCTCGGATAGGTGGGCCAACTAGTCCAAAATAGCGAAGACTACGAAATAGGCAAACAGTTCAATCTGTGTGCAGATTGCGGACTTCAGCCCGAGATCGGCACGGAAACTGCCTGTTGAAAAGGCGTTTGTACCAGGGAAATGGCATGGAAGTACTGACCAACGCTGAAATGCAGCGGGCCGACCAGCTCACCATCGCGGCCGGCACGCCAGGTTTCAAGCTGATGCTGAGTGCCGGCCAAGCGGTCGCCGAAGCCGCGAGCGCGCTGGCGGAGGAGGGGCCGATCCTGGTGGTGGCCGGCCCCGGCAACAATGGCGGCGACGGCTTTGTCGCCGCAGCCGAGCTGGCAGCCCAAGGGCGCGAGGTCTCCGTCATCCTGATGTGCGAGCGCGACCAGCTCCAGGGCGATGCGGCCTCCGCCGCGCGCGGCTGGAAGCATCCGCTCTTGCCGTTCAATCCGCAGGCGATCGGCAGGCCCGCGCTGATCATCGATGCGTTGTTCGGCGCCGGTCTCAGTCGCCCGCTCGAAGGCGAGGCGCGTGAGATGATCGCGGCGATCAACGCCAATGGCGCGCCGGTGCTGGCCGTCGATCTGCCGAGTGGCATCAACGGCACCAGTGCAAGCGAGATGGGCGTTGCGGTGAACGCCACCGAGACCGTCACCTTCTTCCGCAAGAAGCCCGCGCATCTTCTGTTGCCCGGCCGGATCCATTGCGGCCGCGTACGTGTCGCCGACATCGGCATCGACGATCAGGTGCTTCACGAGATCAAGCCGCAGCTGTTCGAGAACGAGCCGGACTTTTGGGGGGCGACATTTCCTGTGCCGCGGATCGACGGCCACAAATACGCGCGCGGCCACGTGCTCGCGGTATCCGGTGATGCGGCGGCAACCGGCGCTGCACGTCTCGCCGCGCGCGGCGCGCTGCGTGCCGGCGCTGGGCTCGTAACCTTGGCCAGCCCGCGCGATGCGCTCGCGATCAATGCCGGCGCGTTGACGGCGGTGATGGTCCGACCGGTCGACACTGCGATCGAGTTCGGCGAGCTCCTCTCCGACAAGCGCTACAATACCTGCATCATCGGTCCGGGCACCGGCACGGGGACGCGCACCTGCGACTTCGTCCACACCGCGCTCTCGTCGCAACGACACTTGGTGCTCGATGCGGATGCGCTGACGAGCTTTGCCGCCAACCCCGAGCGGCTGTTTGAATCGATCAAGTCGTCGCGCGATAGCGATGTCGTGCTGACGCCGCATGAGGGCGAGTTTCCGCGCCTGTTCTCCGACCTCAGCAACAAGCATCCCGGCCGCTCAAAGCTCGAGCGCGTCCGTGCCGCCGCTGAGCGCTGCGGCGCGGTCGTGCTTTTGAAGGGACCGGACACCACCATCGCCGCGCCCGATGGTCGTGCGACGATCGCAGCCAACGCGCCGCCCTGGCTCGCGACGGCCGGTGCCGGCGACGTGCTCTCAGGCATCATCGCGGGACTCCTGGCGCAGGGCGTGCCGGCCTTCGAGGCCGCGAGCATTGGCGTGTGGATGCATGGTGAGGCGGCGGGTGAGGCCGGCCCCGGCCTGATTGCGGAGGACCTGACCGAGACGCTGCCGGCGGTGCACCGGCGGATTTATGATGCGCTGGGGGTGAAGTACTAGTGCTCAGACAGCTCGCGCTGGTCGATATGGATGCGGCCGCACGGGTCCATCGCATCGCCTTCGACGATGCGATGCCGTGGCTGGTCGGGCTGCACACGCCCAATGAGGACCGCTGGTTCTATCGCGAGCGAGTCTTCGCTGCGTGCCGTCTGTGGGGATGCTTTGCCGGGGACGCGTTAGTTGGAATCGTGGCTTTCCGCGACGACTGGATCGAACAACTCTACGTGCTGCCCGACGCGCAAGGGCGAGGCGTCGGCACCGCGCTGCTCGACGTCGCCAAGAGCGCCTTCGAACACCTGCAGCTCTGGACCTTCCAACGCAACGTTCGAGCTCGACGCTTCTACGAGGCCCGTGGGTTCGAGCTGGTCGAGGAGAGCGACGGGACGAGGAATGAGGAGAAAGAACCGGACGCTCGCTACGTCTGGAGCCGCCCGTAGGGCTTGCTCACTCCACCGTGTACCAGCGGATGAGCCGCGGTGCGGCCCAGTCGGTCGCGACGGACTCGATCAACCAACGTCCAGGGTATGTCGCCGCGAACGCGACGCGCTGGGTTTGGCCCGGCTCGATCGCGAGCGTGTCGAGCCAGTATGGCTTCCAGCCGTCGTCGAGCCTGTCGAGCAGGCGGAAATGATGGCCATGCAGGTGAAAGGCGGTGGTGACTGGCCCAGGGTTCTTCAAGGCCAACACGACAGTACGACCGGCCTTGGCCCGAAAGGCTGGGGCGGATGAGGCGAAGGAGCTTGCTGCGTGGGTCCAACCGGCATCAGGGGCGCCGAGCGCGACATCGAACCGCAGGGCGTTTTTCAGATCGAGCTGGATGGGAAGGTCATTCGAGGGGAGCGGCGGTGGCGGCAGCAGCGGCGCGCGTCGCTCGAACCAGCCGGTGATCGCGAGGGTCCCGATCTGGCGCGCCTCCTTGCCGTCATGCAGCAGGAATGAGGCCGATGCGGCCGTATCCACAAATGCGTCCGCGCGCGCACCTGGGGCGAGCACCAGAGCCCCGTTGCGAGCCGGGAAGGGCTCGGCAGGCTGTCCGTCCAGGGCCATCACGCGGACCTCGTGGTTTTCCAATTTGATTGCCAGAACAGTACGTTGGGAGCCGCTGATAAAGCGCAGCCGCAGTCGCTGATTGCCGGATGCTGAGAGCTCGAATGAAGTCCGTCCGTTGAGGGTGTAGAGTGGTGTCGTCTCTCTGGGATCGGTGCCCGGGGCGATTGCGATCCCATCCGGCCGCAGGCGCCATTCCTCGATCAGCAGCACCTCATCACGATCCACGAGGACGCGGTCGGCCTCGTCGACGATGATCGGGAGCGGCCGTGTAGGCTGCTTCAGGCCCTCCTCGAGCAGGCTGAGGTCGGCCAGCAGCGTCCCGGCGTGAGGCATTGAAATCATTGATGTTGCTGTCGTTCCCGGCGCAACAGCAGCGCCGCCCAGCAGCGGCTCGGCAGCCGCCGCGCCATCGAGGCCGTACCAGACTGGTGCGACTGGCACAGGCAAATCGTTGCGGAAGGTCACCTCGCAGCGGTCACCGCGCCTGAGATGGACGGCACCAGGTGGATTTAGCGCTGCGAGCTCCCAGATTGGTGTAGCTGCCTGCCTCGGCCTCAAAGCCAGCGTCGCAGGTCGTGCCTGGAGGGTGAGCCGCACAGCTGCCGGTGGCGTTGCTCCGCCCCCGGCCAGACCCGCCGCCGAGGCCGCCAGGCCGGCCAAAACCTCACGTCGGGTCGGGGCAAAAAATTGCTTCGTCATGAGGGTGATGCGGACCACGCCGCGCTGGATAAGTCCAGCCGTCGCGCCTATCTCAAGGGGGCATCCACACGGCCATTTTTTTGCTGCGAACAGGCGGGCACATGCTATAAGCCCGGCCGCCCGCGGGCATCGCGGCCGGTCTTGATGCAAATTCACGCGGGCGTGGCGGAACTGGTAGACGCGCTGGATTTAGGTTCCAGTGACGAAAGTTGTGGGGGTTCGAGTCCCTCCGCCCGCACCAAGCGCTTTCAGCGTTTGCACGGATTACTGAAGGGCCTCGTTCCTCATGGACGTTTTGTCCCGTGGAGGTAGGTCCGATGAACCACCGGCGCAGAGGCGTTTTGCCCGCGCGCCGGATCGATTGATGACAAATGTCGCGGCGGCAAGCGCCGTGACGAAGCGAGAAGAAGATTGGACGCCATGCAGGTCACAGAGACCCTCTCGGAAGGATTGAAGCACGAGTTCAAGATCAGCGTTGCCGCGTCTGATCTCGATGCCAAGGCCGACGCCAAGCTCGTCGACCTCAAGGACAAGGTGCGCCTCAACGGCTTCCGTCCCGGCAAGGTGCCGGTTGCTCACCTGAAGAAGGTCTACGGCCGTTCGGTGATGGCCGAGACCATCGACCAGACCATTCGCGACACCAACACGCAGATCTTCCAGGAGCGCGGCTTCCGCCTTGCGACCGAGCCGAAGATTACCATGCCGACCGAGCAGAAAGAGGTCGAGGAATTGCTCTCGGGCAAGTCCGACCTGACCTACACAGTCGCGATCGAGGTGGTGCCGCCGATCCAGCTCGCCGACTTCAAGAGCTTCCAGGTCGAGAAACCGGTCGCCGACGTGACCGATGTCGAGGTCGACGAGGCCATCAAGCGCATCGCCGACAACAACCGCAGCCACGCCGACAAGGGTGAGGGCGCCAAGGCGGCCTCCGGCGATCGCGTCACCGTCAACTTCAAGGGTACCATCAACGGCGAAGCGTTCGAGGGCGGCACCGGCGAGGGCATCCAGGTCCAGATCGGCTCCAACACCTTCATCCCCGGTTTCGAGGATCAGCTCATCGGCATCGGCGTGGGCGAGACCCGCACTGTGAAGGCGTCGTTCCCGAAGAACTACATGAGCGACAAGCTCGCCGGGAAAGACGCCGAGTTCGAGACCACCGCGACGCTGATCGAGGCGCCGCAGGACACCAAGATCGACGACGAGTTTGCCAAGTCGCTCGGCCTTGAATCGCTGGACAAGCTGAAGGAAGCCGCGCGCGAGCGGCTGGTGGCCGAGTTCGCCACCGCGACGCGTCAGCGCGTCAAGCGCGCGCTGCTCGATCGTCTCGACGAGGCCCATCGCTTCGATGCGCCGCCCTCGCTGATCGACGAGGAGTTCAATCTGATGTGGAACTCGGTCAAGGCCGAGATGGACTCCGCCGGCAAGACTTTTGCCGACGAGGACACCACCGAGGAGAAGGCGAGGGACGAGTATCGCAAGATCGCCGACCGCCGCGTGCGGCTCGGTCTCGTGTTGTCGGAGATCGGCGAGAAGAACAAGATCACCGTGACCGACGACGAGGTCGGTCGCGCGGTGATCGAGCGTGCGCGCCAGGTGCCCGGCCGCGAGAAGGAAGTGTGGGACTATTACCGCAACAATGCCAACGCGCTGGCCCAGCTTCGTGCGCCGATCTATGAGGACAAGGTGGTCGACTTCATCCTCGAGCTCGCCAACGTGACCGAGAAGAAGGTCTCGCGCGAGGAGCTCTACAAGGACGACGAGGCGGACAAGACCGCTGCGTAAGGCTTAGCAAGAAAGCCTTCCGTTAAGGATGATCAGCGGAAGCGGGCGCGCTAGCCAGGTGGCCGGCTGGGCCTGTTTCCGCGAATCAGCTTCAACGGGTCTTGATTTGCGCTGGCCTTGTCAGGAGCGAATTGGGCTATATCTGTGGCTACCTACTCAAGTCCTGCATCACGGGACGTCCATCCGCGCTAGGCAATTCCAGCCAAGACTGTCTTGCCGCGAGGATGTCCGCCTCTAAAAACCTAGGTGACTCATGCGCGATCCGGTTGAAACCTACATGAACCTCGTGCCCATGGTGGTCGAGCAGACCAACCGTGGCGAGCGCGCCTACGACATCTTCTCGCGCCTGTTGAAGGAGCGCATCATCTTCGTGACCGGACCGGTCGAGGACGGCATGTCGACGCTGATCGTCGCGCAGCTTCTGTTCCTCGAAGCCGAGAATCCGAAAAAGGAAATCTCGATGTACATCAACTCGCCGGGCGGCGTGGTGACGTCGGGCCTTGCGATCTACGACACCATGCAGTTCATCCGCCCGCCGGTCTCCACGCTCTGCACGGGACAGGCGGCCTCGATGGGCTCGCTGTTGCTCGCCGCCGGCGAGAAGGACATGCGCTTCTCGTTGCCGAACGCGCGCATCATGGTGCACCAGCCTTCCGGTGGCTTCCAGGGGCAGGCCACCGACATCATGCTGCACGCGCAGGAAATCCTGAACCTGAAGAAGCGGCTCAACGAGATCTACGTCAAGCACACCGGGCAGACCTACAAGTCGATCGAGGATGCGCTGGAACGCGACAAGTTCCTCACGGCAAACGACGCCAAGGAATTCGGACTCGTCGACAAGGTGATCGACAAGCGGGCCGAGGATCCGGCGCCGCCGAAAGGCCCGTAGCACTACCGATATGGTAACGGCGATCCCCGGAATTACCTGGGATCGTCAGGGCGGCCTTCACGTTAATGGCGCGTCGTGCGGCGCAAAAAAGCAGTTTTGCGCCTCGCGGCAGGCGGAAAGTTCCGCTTTCGTGCTGGTTCTTTCGTGGTAATCCAGCAACGCCCGGGTGATTTCGATCACTTCCCCCGTGCCAAGACGTGAAATCACGGTATTGTCACGGGTAGCCGGCGACCCCCGATTAGCGAATTCTTGATAGTCGGGTGACAGCATGGTTGGCTACGACTGATGGGCTAAGATCGCGGGAGAATCGAGTGACCGTGATTCGCACGGGATGTAACGCGTAGGGTCTTTTTTGGTACGGAATTTGCTCTATTTGAACTATACCGGCTGTCGTGCCGGAATGGAGCGATCGAGCGGACGGGATCGAACCGCGGACGGAGACATGAATGAGTAAGGTCGGCACGAGCGACTCCAAGAACACGCTGTATTGCTCGTTCTGCGGCAAGAGCCAGCACGAAGTCCGCAAACTGATCGCGGGTCCCACGGTCTTCATTTGCGACGAGTGCGTCGAGCTCTGCATGGACATCATCCGTGAGGAGAACAAGTCCTCGCTGGTGAAGTCGCGCGACGG
>NZ_JBANBA010000152.1:0-15625 GCF_059803475.1 Bradyrhizobium sp. UFLA05-89
ATCTCGCGTTGAATCTCCTTCAATATGCGATTCTCACCCAGCTTGGTCCGTGGATTTCTGACTCAGTAAGATTAGTGGCGCCTGTGACGGCGATGGCCGCCACCGCCGATATTCGCGAGCCGCATCAATTGCGGGATCATCGCCATCATGTCGCCGGCGCCCGAACCGCCGAGCATGCCCATGATGTCGCCGCCACCCATGCCCATGCCGCCTATGCCCATGCCGCCCATTGGCGCGTAGCCGCCGAAGCCGCTGCCGCCAAAACTGCCTCCGCCCATCATGCCGCCAAAACCGCCGCCGTTCTCCATCATGCGGCTCATCATCGGGCCCATGGTCTGCATCAGCATGGCGAAGCGACGCTTGCCCATCTTCGCCTTCATCATCTCCAGCATCGGTGCCATCTGGGTCATCATGTCCTGACCGCCGGCGCCTCCGCCGCCACCGAGACCTGCGAACTGCGCGCGGGCCGGCGTGCTCGTGATGGAAAACAGTAGCAGCACGGCGGCTGCCTGGCAGATGACCTTGTCAGCACCTCTCATTGCTAGCTCCCTGCATGCGTGGCGCCGCCGGGAGAGCGGAGCCAAACGGACGCATGGGGCCATTGTTAGAGCCGACGCGGCGAGGGCTCTGTGAAAATCGTCACAGAGGAACCGCTAGCCCTGGAATGCTCTATGCATGGCGTGCACGGCCTCTTTCGTCTGTCCCTGGACGTAGGGCGCGAGCTCGTTCGGCAGCATGTCGATGATCCAGACCAGCCGGCATTTTGCGTCACCCTCGGCGATCACCTGCACCGAGGCGCTGTAGTGCTTCAGCCGCTCGTTGCTGATCGCATAGACCAGCCGCTGCCGCGCCTCATCACAATCGACCAGCACCTCGCGCGCGACCGAGCCATTGGAGAAAGTGACGATGCGTGCATCGCCATCGAGCCGGCACGCCGTGACGAAGCCCGGCACGAGACGCGCGTGCACGGCACCGAAATCGCGCACCGCGTCCCACACTTTGTGGGCGGGAGCGTTGAGAGGCACGTCGTTGTGGATGGAGGCCATGGGTGAGTCCTTTTGATTAGGAAAGACGAGCCATAAGGCCGTCATCGCAATGACGCGCCTTGGGCACGCGCATGCTGTACTCTCAGGTGTCATCGCCCGACTTGATCGGGCGATCCAGTATTCCAGAGACGGGCATCGAGAAGTCGCGGCGTACTGGATGCCCCGGTCAAGCCGGAGCATGACAGTGTGTGTGGCGCGTTGGTTGCCTCCTCACGTACACACCGCCTCGACATTGTTGCCGTCAGGGTCGATCAAGAACGCCGCGTAGTAGGTCGGGCCGTAGTCCTTTCGCGGCCCGGCGCCACCATTGTCGCGGCCGCCGGATTTCAGGCCTTCGCTGTGGAATTTCTTCACGGCGTCGTGGTCTTTCGCCCGAAACGCAATGTGGGCGCCGTCGGCCTTGCGTCCCTTGTTCAGATGCAGCCAGAGCGCCGGCTCGCCCTTGGGCCCGAAGCCGGCATAACCGTCGCCGCTCGAGCACAGGACAAAGCCGAGGGGGCTGAGCGCCGCGGTATAGAACCGCGTGCTGGCATCGAGATCGGCAACGCGCAATCCGATGTGGTCATACATGATCGTCTCCATTCCAAATACGCACGCGTGGCGGCGCTGTCGGAGACGACCCTACTCAGTTGAGGGCGAGCTGCTCTTGGAAAATCTTGCGCATCCCGCGCGAGGCCTGGCGAAACTTCGTCGGCGATACGCCGGCGGCGCGGTGGAAGGTGCGGATGAAGTTGGAGAGATCGCCAAAGCCAACGTCATAGGCGATGTCGGTGACCGCGATGTCATCATCGCTCAGGAGGCGTGCGGCGTGCCGCAGCCGCGAGCGCACGAGATATTGATGCGGGGTGACGCCGAGCACGTCCCTGAACAGGCGCAGGAAGTGGAACGGGCTAAGACCAGCCTGCCGCGCGGCGTCGTCGAGGTCGATATCCTCGCCTGAATTCTCGTCGATCCACAGCGCACTCTCCACCGCGCGGCGGCGGTCACGCGCCGTCGGGACGACCTGTTTGTGCGGCTTGCCCGATACCACCTCGACGAAGCGGCCCGCAAAGATCTGGCCGATCTCGTCGATGCCAAGGTCGCTGTTGCCATCTGCCGCCGTCTGGGCCAGCTCGCCCAGCACCATCAGCTCGGGCAGCGGCGGTGCGGCGCCGACCTGCCACACCTCGCGCCGTCCGCCTATCGCTTCGACGAGACCGTCACCGATGAAGAACGACAGGCACTCGTCGCCGCTGACATGCTCGTGCGTGCAGGTGTATTCCTCGCCGGGATGGCCGACCAGCACCGAGCCCGCCACCAGCTCGAAGAAGCCGGCCCGGCAATGGCAGCCGAAGCTGCCTTTGCGGACATAGGCGAGCGAATGGCCGGTGCGGTATTCAGCAAACGGCTTGTCGTCCGGTCCCGCATCGCAGCGAAACCGCGACACCGTCATCGAAGGCGTCGTCTTCAGCGTGGTCGCTTCCATCCAACCTATCTAGGCATGATCCGGAAAGTGTGTAGCGGTTTTCCGATAAGATCTTGCCCCAAAAAGAAAACTAAAAGCGCGATCACAATCGCGCTTTTAGCTGACCCGCGGCGGAGCAACGGGCAGCAGGACCTCGAACAGCGTCTTGCTGGCGGTTGGATGGGCGCCTTCGAGCGAGAGCAGCCGGCGTTTTGAGATCACCCCGCCGTAAGGCGAGATTCGGTCGGCGTGGTTCCCGACCTCGAGCACGCGGTGGCACGGCACGATGATCATGAAGGGGTTTTTGCCGATCGCCTGCGCTACCGAATGCGACGCGCCGGACGCGCCCAGCGCCTTGGCGATCTCGCCATAGGTGCGGGTCTCCCCACGCGGGATTGCGCGCGCGAAGTCATAGACGCGCCGGTTGAAGGGCGGCACGCCGCTCATGTCGAGACTGATGGGGAGATCGGCGACATCGCCATGCAGGAACGCCGCAACAGCCTCGATCGCAAGCTCAGTGCTTTCAGTCGGCCGCTGCTCACGCGCCTCCGGATGGGCCTGGAAAATCCGGCGGCGGGTGTCGATCTCCCGCACATCAGGCAATTGCACGGCAACGATCCCGACCTGGCTCCAGACTATGCCGCAGCGGCCAATCGCCGTGTCAAATATCGCGTATGAACGCCCCAACATGTGCACGCCCCACTCATGCACGCCTTAGCCCGGACGGGGATCATAACACCGCCACAATCCAGCGCACCTGGATTCTTGCCAGGACGTTAAGAAGCGTGAGGGCAGAGGCGCCAAAGCGCTTGGCGCGAGACGCCGTCTCGGCTAATCAGGAGGGCGCAGACCATGCGTCTCCGCGGGCGTAGTTCAATGGTAGAACGGCAGCTTCCCAAGCTGCATACGAGGGTTCGATTCCCTTCGCCCGCTCCATGCTCTGAAATTTCAATTCCCGTAGCCCGGATGGAGCGAAGCGCAATCCGGGGCTATCACCGAACGAGCAAAACCCTGGATTTCGCTCCGCTCCATGCGGAATACGATAGCTATGGCGGTCCATGTCCGCCGCCGGGCAGCAAGCCGCATCGTTATCAGATCACGGTGTTTGCCCTCGATGTCGAGCGATTGCCGAAAGCGACGGACGCCTCGGCATCGCCCGTGCAGATCGAGTCCGATATCCGCGCGCGCACACTCGCCAAGGTGACCCTCACCGGCCGCTATGGGCGCTGATGCGATCCAGCTATCGCCGGTCCGGCGCGCAACGGCCGCGCGTCAGCTCGGCAGGCTGCGCAAGAACCCGATCATCGCCGCATTCACCTCGTCCGGCCGTTCCTGCTGGGTCCAGTGGCCGCAGCCGGGCAGCATCTGGATGTCGCGGAGCAGCGGCACCGATTGTTTCATGTTGGCGAGATGCTCGGCGGCTCCGGGGAAGGCGATCACCATGTCGTGGTCGCCGGCCATGAAGAGCGTTGGCACGGTGACCTTCACGCCTTCGAAGGCGGCCATCAGCTCCCAGTTGCGGTCGACGTTGCGATAGTAATTGAGGGGGCCACGAAATCCGCTGCGGGCGAACTCGGCCGCATAGAAATCGAGGTCGCCCGCGCTGAGCCATGACGGCAGCGGCACCGGGACGCTCGGCAATAGGCCGCCTGCGCGCGACACCATGCCGACGCCGACGGTCTTGCCGGCGCTCGCTGCCCTGGCGCGGATCGCGGCGGCGCCTTCGCCCGATGCGCCATAGAGCATCGCACCGAGCGTTTTCCGCGGATCCCGTTCGAATTCCGCCTCGGCGACGCCGGGCTCCTGGAAATACAGTTGATAGAACTGCGCCTCCGCCGTCTGCGGCATCAGGCTTGTCGGCGGCGCCGGACTGCGCGGGCGGAACGGCACGCTGAGAATGGCGGCTGCACGGAAACGATCCGGCCGCAGGCGCGCGGTGTGCCAGGCAATCGTCGCACCCCAATCGTGCCCGACGATCACGGCCGTGGGTGCTTCAAGCACATCCAGCAATCCGACGAGGTCGCCGACGAGATGGAAGATCGTGTACTGATCGATCGCCTCCGGTCGGTCACTCTTGCCGTAGCCGCGCATGTCGGGCGCGACGGCATGGAAGCCGGCGGCGGCCAATGCCGCGAGTTGGTGGCGCCAGGAGTACCAGCTCTCCGGAAAGCCGTGGCAGAGCAGGACGAGCGGCCCTTCGCCCTGTTCGGCGACATTGAGATTGATGCCGTTGGTCCTGATCATCCGCTGCGTTGGCTGGCTCATGTCATTGCCTCCCACGGGTGCTCGGTCGACCGATACATCCTAGCCGGGCGTTCGGGGCCGGCCAAGATTCTAATATATTGGTCTCTCGATCCCGGCGTTCGCCGCGCGCCGCGCTAAGCTCCCCCTTGCCTTGGGGGTGCGGTCCGTTGCCAGGCAATATTCGGATGAGGAGCCATGGACCAGCAGAAGCTCGACCGCGCGATCGGTCGCCGATTGAAGACATTGAGGACGCAAGCCGGCCTGACCCTGAACGAACTCGCCGCGCGCTCCGGCGTCAGCCGCGCGATGATCGGGCGGGTCGAGCGTGCGCAGAGCAGCGCCACGGCGGGGCTGCTCAACAAGCTCTGCGCCGCCCTCGATGTCTCCTTGAGCGACGTCGTCGCACTCGCGGAGAAGCCGCCGGAGCGGCTGGTGCGGCTCGCCGACCAGCCGCAATGGCGCGATCCCGAGAGCGGCTATCGCCGCCGTCACGCCTCGCCGGCTGATGCTGCCTCCGGCATCGAGACTATCGTCGTCGACCTTCCGGCCGGCGCGCGCGTGTCCTACAGCCCGTGGGGCCGTAACGCCTTCACGCAGCAGCTCCTGATGCTGGAGGGGGCGATCTGCGTCCATATCGACGCCAAAGCGTTGCGGCTGCGCGAGGGCGATTGCCTCGACTTCGACGTCATGCGCGCGGTGACATTCGAGAATGAAAGCCGGCAGGATGCGCGCTACGTCATCGTCGTCCGGCGCGGCACAAGCTACGGAAAAACCTGATGCCGCTGCGTGTTCATGCTGAAGCGTGGCCAGACCGTCAAAAAAGAGAAGTGACATGCAGATCCGTACCGGCGACACCAATGATCCGCGCGTCATCGCGCTGCTCGACTATCACAGGACCAGCGCGGCGGCGCAGACGGCGCCGGGCAGTGCGCATGCGCTCGATCTGTCCGGCCTGCGTGCGCCGGACGTCGCGTTCTGGACCGGCTGGGATGATGAGACGCTGGTCGCCACCGGCGCACTGAAGACGCTCGCGGCCGATCATGGCGAGGTGAAGTCGATGCATACGCTCCAGACCGCGCGCCGGCGCGGTTTTGGCGCACTCATGCTCAGCCATATCATCGCCGAGGCGCGCTCCCGCGGTATGGCACGGCTGAGCCTCGAAACCGGGTCGTGGGATTATTTCAAGCCCGCACACGCGCTCTACCGTGCCCACGGCTTCGTCGATTGCGGTCCGTTCGAAGGCTATGTCACGGATCGCAACAGCCTGTTCCTGACGCTCGACCTGACTGGACGCTGAGCCGCGGCGCGGGCGGAAGCTGGCCGTCCCCAGTCTGCCCCTCAAAATGAGTTGCGTACCTCAGAAAACCTCTGCTAGCCTTCAGCTCATGAAGCAGGACGCGCCCGCCGCGCTGACATTGAGGGACATCGCCCGCCAGGCTGGCGTCAGCCTCGCCACGGTCGATCGCGTCCTGCACAACCGGCCCGGCGTGCGGCCGGATACGGTCCGGCGCGTCAAGGAGGCGATCGAGCGCAATTCCTTCCAGCCGCATGTGGCCGCGGCCGAGCTCGCCCGGGGCCGAGCCCGGCGCTTCGCCTTCGTGATGCCGTCGGGGCCGAACCTGTTCATGCAGCAGATCCAGTCCTATCTCGGCGAGATGACGGCCTGGCTCTCGGCGCGCCGTCTGGCAGTCGAGATGGTCGCGACCGACGTGTTCGACGCCTCCGTGCTTGCATCTTCGCTCGAGGCTCTCGTCGGCACCTATGACGGCATCGCCGTGGTGGCGCTCGATCATCCCGGCGTGCGAGCAGCGATCAACGATCTCGTCGATGGCGGCGCCAAGGTGGTGACGCTGGTCTCCGACGTGCCGTCGTCGCGGCGCCACCACTATGTCGGCATCGATAACATCGCCGCCGGGCGCACCGCGGGCGCGCTGGTCGGCCGGCTCGTGGGCCCAAGATCCGATTTAAGCTCCGGCAAGGTCGCGATCGTCGCGGGCTCACAGGGCCTGCGCGACCACGCCGAGCGCATCTTCGGCTTCAACCAGGTGATAGCCTCGGAGTTTGTAGAGCTAAGTGTGCTGCCGGTGCTGGAGGGGCGCGACGAGGATGAGCGCTCCTGGCAGCTATTGGCGCGGCTGCTTGCCAAACATCCTGATATCGTCGGCCTCTATAATGTCGGCGCCGGCACGCAAGGCGTTGCCAGGGCGCTGATTGAGTCCGGCCGCGACAAGCAGATCGTGTTCGTCGGGCACGACGTCACGGTCCTGACGCGCAAGCTGCTGCTACAGGGCGTGATGGATGCTGCGATCTCGCAGAACCCCGGGCACGAGGCGCGCGCCGCCGTGCGCGTGCTGCTGGCGTTGGCGCGCGGCGAGCCGATCTTGAGCGAACAGGAGAAGATCCGCATCGACATCGTGATGCGGGACAATTTGCCCTAAAGCATGATCCGGAAAAGTGTGAAGCGGTTTTCCGAAAGATCATGCGCAAACGACAACTAAAGCGCGATGACGATTCATCCTAATCTCATCGCGCTTTAGCCGGCAGGACGGATGTGAGAGGACGGCCCGTGCGGGACAGGCGACAGAGATCGCCAGCCGGGCCGGAGAGGGAGGACGAGACGTGTTTCTCGGAATCGACATCGGCACGTCCGGTGTGAAAGCGGTGCTCGTGAGCGAAGCCGGCGCGATCGTCGCGACGGCCGCGCGCGAGCTTGCGCTGTCGCATCCCGCGCCGCTGTGGTCCGAGCAGGATCCGGACGCGTGGGTCGAGGCCGCGATCGGCGCGGTCGACGATCTCGCCGCCAGCTACCGCAGCGAGGTCGCGCAGGTGCGCGGCATCGGTCTCTCAGGCCAGATGCATGGGGCGACGCTGCTCGGCGATGACGGCCGCCCACTGCGCCCGGCCATACTCTGGAACGACGGCCGCTCGCATGCCGAATGCGCCAAGCTGGAGCGGCGCTGCCCGTCGCTGCATGCGATCGCAGGCAATCTGGCGATGCCCGGCTTCACCGCGCCAAAACTCTTGTGGGTCGCTGGACACGAGCCCGAGATCTTCAGGCGCGTCGCAAAAGTGCTGCTGCCGAAGGCCTATGTGCGCTACCGCCTGACCAGTGAGATGGTCGAGGACATGTCGGATGCCGCCGGCACGCTGTGGCTCGATGTCGGCCAGCGCCGCTGGTCCCCACTTCTGCTGCACGCCACGGGCCTCGATCTGCATCACATGCCGCGCCTTGTCGAAGGCAGCGAGGTCAGTGCGGTGCTCGCGCCGGAATATGCAACGCGCTGGGGCATGGCGAAGAATGTGGTGGTCGCAGGCGGCGCCGGCGATAACGCGGCGAGCGCGATCGGGCTCGGCGCGATCGCGCCCGGCGATGCCTTCCTGTCGCTCGGCACCTCCGGCGTCATCTTCCGTGTCACCGACCGGTTTGCGCCGGCGCCGGCCTCCGCCGTGCACGCGTTCTGCCACGCGCTTCCCGGCCTCTGGCACCAGATGGGCGTGATGCTCTCGGCCGCCGCCTCGCTCGCCTGGCTCTCGAACGTGATGGCGACGCCGGCGGCGGCGCTGCTCGCGCCGCTCGACGAGAGCGTCGACGGGCCGAGCCCGATCAAGTTCCTGCCCTACCTCGATGGCGAGCGCACGCCGCACAATGATGCTGCGGCGAGCGGCGCCTTCGTGGGCCTGCGCGGCGCGTGCGGACGGGATCAGATCGTTCAGGCCGTGCTCGAAGGCGTCGCCTTCGCCGCGCGCGACAATCTCGCCGCGCTCGGCAGTGCGAGCTCGGTGATTTCGGAGGTCGATCTCGTCGGCGGCGGATCGCGCTCGGCATTGTGGGCGCAGATCTGCGCCGACGTGCTCGGCATTCCCGTCCACCGCGTCGAGGAAGGCGAGGTCGGTGCTGCACTCGGCGCGGCGCGGCTCGGCAGCCTTGCCGCCACCGGCGAAGAGCCCGCGCAAGTCTGCACCCGTCCGCGGCGCCTCGCGACCTACACGCCGCGCGCGTCGACTGCTGCCGCCTATGACGACGCCTATCATCAGTGGCGAAAACTGTATCCCGCGCTGAAGGAGCTCTCCCTGTGAACGCATCTGCAAATTTCTTCGGTGCGACCGCGCCGGTCGCCTATGGCGGCACGAACGCCAAGAGCCCGCTCGCGTTCCGCTGGTACGACAAGGACCGCATCGTCCACGGCCGCAGGCTGGAGGACCATTTGCGCTTTGCCGTCTGCTACTGGCATTCGTTCTGCTGGCCGGGCGGCGATCCCTTCGGCGGCGAGACGTTCTTGCGGCCATGGCATCACGGGAGCGATGCCATGGCGATGGCGCGCGCCAAGGCCGATACCGCCTTCGAGCTGTTTCGTCTGCTGGATGTGCCCTTCTTCACCTTCCACGATGTCGATGCGGCGCCGGAAGGAGCCTCGCTCGCCGAGTCCGTCGCGAACCTCAATGCGATTGCGGACCTGTTCGAACAGAAGATGGCTTCCGCCAAGGTGCGCCTGCTCTGGGGCACGGCCAATCTGTTCACGCACCGCCGCTACATGGCAGGCGCCGCGACCAATCCGGATCCCGAGGTCTTCACCTATGCCGCCGGACAAGTGCGCGCCGCGCTCGAGGTCACGCACCGGCTCGGCGGCCAGAATTACGTGCTGTGGGGAGGGCGCGAGGGCTACGAGACGCTGCTCAACACCGATATCGGACGCGAGCTCGACCAGCTCGGCCGCTTCGTCTCCCTGGTCGTCGAGCACAAGCACAAGATCGGCTTCAAGGGCCCGATCCTGATCGAGCCCAAGCCGAAGGAGCCGACCAAGCACCAATACGATTTCGACGTCGCCACCTGCTACGGCTTCCTCCAGCGCTATGACCTGCTCCAGGACGTCAAGCTCAACATCGAGCAGAACCACGCCATCCTCGCCGGCCATTCGTTCCAGCACGAGGTCGCGCTCGCCGAAGCCCTTGGCGTGTTCGGTTCGCTCGACATCAACCGCGGCGACGATCTGCTTGGCTGGGACACCGACCAGTTCGCGATGAACGTGGGCGAGCTGGCGCTGGTGTTCCACGAGATGCTGAACCGCGGCGGCTTCACCACGGGCGGTCTCAATTTCGACGCCAAGATCAGGCGGCAATCCATCGACCCAGACGATCTGATCCACGCCCATGTCGGCTCGATGGATGCCTGCGCGCGGGCCTTTCTCGCGGCGGCCGACATGCTAGATGCGAGCGCGCTCACGGTGCCGCTCGCCGAGCGCTACCAGGGCTGGGCCGGAGCTGAGGGCCGCGCCATCCTTGCCGGCCAGCGTTCGCTCGCCGATCTCGCCGATCGCGCGCTCGCCCCCGGCTTCGATCCGCAGCCGCGGTCGGGCCGTCAGGAATATCTGGAATCCCTGGTCAACCGGTACGTCTGAGCGAGGCTGCTGATGACAAGCGTTGAAGCAACACGGCAGCCGGTCCTCGAACTGACCGGGATCGGCAAGGAGTTCGGTGCCATCCGCGCGCTGCACGACGTCGAGATGAAGGTCTATCCGGGCGAGGTGGTCGGCCTGATGGGCGACAACGGCGCCGGCAAGTCGACGCTGGTGAAAATCATCGCCGGCAATTTCCGTCCCAGCCACGGCGAGATCCGCTTCGACGGCAATGCGGTGCATTTCTATCGGCCGATCGACGCCCGCGCCGTCGGCATCGAGGTGGTCTACCAGGACCTCGCGCTCGCCGACAATCTGACCGCGGCCGCGAACGTCTTTCTCGGCCGCGAGCTCAAGCGCAAATTCGGCCCCATCTCGCTGCTCGACCACAAGGCAATGGCGGCGCGCGCGCTGGACTTGTTCGGCGAGTTGCGCTCGGAGACGCGGCCGCATGATCTCGTCAAGCAGATGTCAGGCGGCCAGCGCCAGGCGGTCGCGATCGCGCGGACGCGACTGTCCAATGCAAAGCTGGTGATGATGGACGAGCCGACCGCCGCGATCTCGGTGCGCCAGGTCGAGCAGGTGCTGAGCCTGATCCACCGCCTGAAGGAACAAGGCGTCGCCGTGATGCTGATCTCCCACCGCATGCCCGACGTGTTCGCGGTCTGCGACCGCGTCGTCGTCATGCGCCGTGGCGAGAAGCGTGCGGACAAGGCGATCCACGATACCAGTCCCGAGGAAGTCACCGCCCTCATCACCGGCGCGAAGGAGGCGGCGTAATGGCCATCCAGATCGAATCCCCGATCACCTTCACCAATGTCGGCAAGTCCAGATGGTGGCAGCGCGGTCTGTTTGCGACGCAGACGGGCTACGTCCTGCTCGCGCTCCTGGTGCTGCTCGCCATCATGCATTTCGCCAGCCCCTATTTCTTCACCGAGGGCAACATGCAGAATGTGGCGAAGAACTTCTCCTTCATCGCCATCGCGACCCTCGGAATCACCTTCGTCATCATCACCGGGGGTATCGACCTCTCGGTCGGCTCGATGATGTGCTTTTCCGCGATGATCACTTCCATGGTCATGACGGAGCTGTCGGCGCCGGGATCGATGTTCGTCCACCTGGCCGCGGACGGCAAGACGGTGCTTGCCAACGTGCCGGGGTTGATCCTCGTGATCTCCGTGTTGGCGGGGCTGGCCGTTGCGCTGGTCGTCGGGCTCATCAACGGCTTCTGCATCGCGACGCTGGGGCTGTCGCCGTTCGTCACGACGCTCGGCATGCTCTCGATCGTGCGTGGTCTCGCCTATGTCGTCTCCAACGGCCGCGGCAGCTTTCCGGGCGGCCCGGACGCCGACTATTTCTACGCGCTCACCTCGGGCGACCTGTTCGGCGTGCCCGCGCCGTTCATTTACCTCGTGATCCTCGCTCTCGTTATGGCGGTGGTGCTGCACCACACCACCTTCGGTCGTCACGTCTTCGCGCTCGGCGGCAACGAGAAGGCGGCCGAATTGACCGGCATCTCGGTCGTACGCGTGAAGATCGAGGTCTACGTGATCTGC
The DNA here is from genome assembly GCF_059803475.1 of Bradyrhizobium sp. UFLA05-89. NCBI lineage: Bacteria > Pseudomonadati > Pseudomonadota > Alphaproteobacteria > Hyphomicrobiales > Nitrobacteraceae > Bradyrhizobium > Bradyrhizobium sp. UFLA05-89. Next base: position 11,684 of record NZ_JBANBA010000152.1, read on the forward strand.
GCGCTCGCCGCAGGGCTTCAGGGCATCATCATCTCCGGCTGGCTTGGATCGGCGCCGGCGAACATGGCGACGTCCTACGAGCTCAATGTGATCGCGGCCGCCGTCATCGGGGGTGCCAATCTCGCCGGCGGCATCGGCGGTCCGTTAGGGGCCATCGTCGGCTGCGTGCTGCTCGAGGTGATCCGCAACGGACTCGTGCTCGCGCAGGTCAACTCCTACTGGCAGCAGACGCTGGTCGGCGTGATCATCATCCTGGCCGTGCTGGTGGACCGCATCCGCTCGCGCATGGCCTGAGAAGAGTTACTCCGGGAGGGCAACGAATGCATCGTCTATCCGCCTTCCGGAGTTTTCAAAAGGATAGGCATAAAAGTGTGGAGGGAACGTAATGAGAAAGCTACTACTCGCCGGCATGGCCATCGCGATGATGGCGACCCCGGCGTTTGCCCAGACCTACAAGTTCGCGGTCGTGCCCAAGGCGATGAACAATCCGTTCTTCGACGTCGCCCGCGACGGCTGCATGAAGCGCGCCAAGGAGCTCGGCAACGTCGAATGCATCTACAAGGGGCCGATCGAGCACGAGCCGGCGACGCAGGCGCAGATCATCCAGGACTTCATCACCCAGAAGGTGGACGGGTTGGCGATCTCGGTTGCCGACGTCGCGGCGATGACCAAGTCGATCGAGGCCGCGGCTGCGGCCGGCATTCCCGTCATCACCTTTGACGCGGATGCGCCGGGCTCCAAGCGCATCGCCTATATCGGCACCAACAACAAGGACTTCGGCCTGGCGCTCGGCAAGCAATTGCTCCAGCTCCGACCCGAGGGCGGCAAATATGCCATGGTCTCCGGCGGTCCGGGCGCGAAGAACCTGGCCGAGCGCGTCGATGGCGTCCGCGAGGCGCTCAAGGGCTCCAAATGGGTCGAGGTCGCGGGCTCGCCGACCTTCTGCAACGACGACTCCACGCTGGCGGTCCAGCAGATGGCCGATCTGCGCACCGCGACGCCCGACCTCGCCGCGATCGTGCCGGTCGGCGGCTGGCCGATGTTCGCGCCGGAAGGCTTCAAGGCTTTCGTCAACAAGAACAAGAAGGACATCGATGCCGGCAAGCTGACGCTGGTCGTCGCCGATACGCTCAAGATGCAGCTTGAGCTCCTGCGCGACGGCTATTCCAACGCGCTCACCGGCCAGCGCCCGTTCGAGATGGGCGAGAAGTCCATGGACACGCTGCTTGCCATCAAGAAGGGCCAGAAGGTGCCGGAGATCGTCTACACCGGTCTCGATCTTGTGACGAAGGATAACGTCGCGCAGATGTTGAAGTAGGAACGTTCGCCAGCCCCGGCGTTCCCGCGCTTCTCTCCCGCCCGCGTCCACGCAGGCGGGAGAGGCTACGGCAATGATGGGTGGAGGATGAATGATGGCGATCGACGGGCATCAGCATTTCTGGGACCCCGCGCGGGCCGACTATCCCTGGATGGCGGCGGCCGAGCTCGCACCGATCCGCCGCGCCTTCGGCCCCACCGATCTCGCGCCGCTCCTGAAACAGAATGGCATCGATGCGAGCATTTTGGTGCAGTGCCGCTCTTCCGTCGCGGAGACCGAGGAGTTTTTGCACATCGCCGCCGCGACGTCTTTCGTCGCTGGCGTCGTCGGCTGGGTCGATCTGACCGACGCGGCGGTCGGCGCAACGCTCGACCGGCTGCGCGCCGCGCCGGCGGGCGACAGGCTGGTCGGCATTCGCCACCAGGTCCATGACGAGTCCGATCCCGACTGGCTGCTGCGCGAGGACGCGCAGCGAGGTCTTGCGGCGGTATTCGCGCGTGATCTCACCTACGATCTCCTGGTTCGCACCCGTGAGCTGCCGGCCGCAATCGCGACGGCGCAGGCGTTTCCGCAAGCGCGTTTCGTGCTCGACCATGCTGCCAAGCCGCCGATCGCTGAAGGTTTCAGCCGCGACTGGGCCGACCGCATCGCTGCGCTCGCGGACTGCGGCAATGTCTGGTGCAAGATCTCCGGCCTTGCGACGGAGGCCCGTTGGAACGACTGGGACGCAGAGCGACTTTTTCCTTACGTCGAGCACGCCGCCAAATGCTTCGGCGAGGATCGGCTGATCTTCGGCTCGGACTGGCCCGTGTGCCTGCTCGCGGGAAGCTATGGCGAGATCAAGAACGCGCTCGATGATTGCCTGACGAAGCTGGGCGGGCAGGTGAGAGAGAAGGCGTTCGGAGCGAATGCGCAGCGGGCGTATAGCCTGGCCTGACTGACTTAAATAACGGCGCAAGCGCTCTGGCCCTGTGCTCTCGGCGCGCTGCGCGGCCTTCCTGCGCCCTGCCCCGACGCCTTTCGAGGTCGAGCCAATGCGTGCGATCGATCGACGTATTCTTGTGCTTTCTAATTGGAGGCTTTGATCATCGGCGGCGGAAAGTAGGTCCCGTTCGCTACTCCATCAATCGGACCATAAAATCGGAACGTCAGCCGGTACACCAACCCCTTCGGCGTTGGAAGCCAATTTCCGTCAGGCGCATTTGTTGGCTTTTCGTCAGCGAAGTACAGGGTAAGTGAGCCGTCGCTGTTGTACTGCGGTTTGGTCTCTCGGTTGAGCAGGTATCGTTTCGTGGGGTTTGGCAGAACTCGAAAGTGAGTAGTGTCTACTGCAATGACCGACCAGAAGTATTTTGCGAAGGACTGCGGAAGCTGATCCTTCGAAAATGTGAGCGTGTAGGAATTATCGCCAGAGAGCTTAACGCCTGCGGCGTCGGTGCTGGCGCGATAATAAAGCACTTCGGGCATAGTGTTTGCCCAGATGCCGCCGTAGGTTATTAGCGTGCGCGCAATATAGTCGGTGTTGTAGTTTCCGACCACGGCCGGTCGTGCCCAACCATTCTGGATGACGCCATGTCCGATGGGTGGACCGTACTTCGCGAACTCTGCGTAGGCTTGCTCGCGAACCACTTTCGCCATGCGCTCGCGCTCGGCGGGCTCTTTGATGGCTTGCTGGATGATGCGGGCATTTGCTGCGTAACGCTCCAGACCGGGATTGAGGTCGGGCTCGCTGTCCAGTGCAGCATCGGCAAAGTCGAAGGCTTCGACGCCCGGCAGCCTTTCGAGGTCAAATACCGGAGTTTTCGGTATCTCGGGTAGCTTCGGCGAGCCAGAGGCTCGGAAATTAAACTGTAGCTGTAGTCGGACGGCCTCGCTCCAATCGTCTCCCAATTCTACGCGCAGCAATACGCGCGAATACCTCACCGGCAGGTCAATCCGCTTCACTTGCGGGGAAAGCTCGACTTTCGATCCCCTCAAACAGATCGCGAATTCGCCGTCAGGCTTATTCGGAAAGAGGCGTTCATTGATATTGGCGAGAGTTTCGTCCCATCCGTTTAGGAATTGGACCGTGTAGTACCGTCCCACAATCTTAGGCACGGTCACAATCGTGCAGCTATTCTCGGCGGTCGCTACCCAAGCTTCCGAGTACGCCACATCGAGATTTGGATTTGGCCAATCCACCGAGCCGGGCTTTCGGTGCACCAGTTCGTTCCACTTGAAACCTTCCTGAAAGTCGAGTTGCTGCTGTCGCAATACTAAGAGGCGGGTGAAAAGATACACCCAAGCATCGGCGACATCCTGATCCGATACGCGGCTCTGTGCAAAAGTCTGATAGGGCTGGACCAAGCAACAGGCCAAAATCGCGAACACCGAGAGAAGCTTTCGCATCGGTGCCACCCTCTAGGTCTTGTGGAACGTTAGGTTAAGCCGACAACTGAAAGATAACAAATTTCGCCTCTGGGCCAAAGTGGTTGCAGTTACAGGGAGGCGATGCGTCCTACTCAATGTCCGCTGTGCCCCAATTCGGCATCGCTGCGAAATGACGGCGATGGGCCGATTCCGTTGAAAAAGGGCGGCAGTAATCCGATGTATTGGCGTCAGCGGCGATGCGGCCGAGCGGCTGT
>NZ_JBANBA010000153.1:0-15563 GCF_059803475.1 Bradyrhizobium sp. UFLA05-89
AGTCCTGCCAACTAGACAGACTGAATCACTGGTATCTCTGAGTCGCAACCGCGGCCTTTTTCAACGGAATCGGCCAAAACTGGACGTCAACAGGACGATGACAAAGCCATGATCGCTTGTCGGCGGCCATAGATCGATGCACTTTTATCTTTCTGTGTGGATGCTTCAGACCCGCTTCGTGATCCCGGTCACAACGCCAATAAACGATCCTGCGAGGAAAGAAGCACTAAGCATTATTAGATTGAGAACAAGCTTATCTTGACTAAATTGAAGTAAGATCCACCCAAGCAGCATGCAAATTAGCCCGCAGCCTACCGGCCAAAGCGCACGCCGCCGTACTGCGAGCCGCTGGGCCGGGCCAAGCAGCTCAGAGTTCCGCGACAGATTCCAGGCTCGGCGAAACGATAGCTCGAAACTCAAGGCTAATACGGCCAGACAGGCAGCGAAGAAGTAGTAAGACATTATCCTCGTTGCCAACTGTTACCATCTTGAAGGACGCGAGACGATAGCGTGGATTGATTGCCTCGGTCTTAAGGAGATAGCGAACAAACGGTCGTATCGGCGCACTATTCCAAGCTCGTCAACGATGTCCGCTTCGGGTCCATTCTCGCCCGACTGAGCGTAGGTTGTCCGCTGGCTCATGTCCGCTTTGCCCCGAAAGCACCGAGACCCCAGGCCGCTTCAGGTGCGCTTGGGTGCGAGCCCGTTGCAGCCGCCGGCCTGCTCGGCATCGAGCACGAGCAGGGCGCCGGCGACGTAGAGCCGGCTGACGAAATCCGCTGCATTGGATCGCGCGATGGTGACATAGGCGTTCGACGCCAGCACGCGGCCGTCGGCCTTCGCGATTGCCGCGATCGCCTGTGCCTGCGGCCCGATCACGGCCAGCGAGCGGCCGGGCGCGGTGCCGAAGGTCAAGGTAACGACGAGCGCGAGCCAGCCCGTGACGACGAGCGAGACCGCAAACGCGATCCTGCGGAGCGGCCGCGGTGTTGTCCGGCGAAAGCGTGATGGGATTAGGCTTGATTGTCGCCGCAAGGAAGGTGCGCTCCCTCCCCCGCTTGCGGGGGAGGGCTGGGGAGAGGGTGTCTCCGCAATGGACAATCCCCAAGTGGAGAGAGCCCTCACCCGGCGCTTCGCGCCGACCTCTCCCGCAAGCGGGAGAGGTGAGCAAGCCCGTGGCCCGACCGATTCAACCAGAACCCGTCGCGCTTTAATAGTCGTAGAAGTGCTCAAGGCTCGCACCCTTGGTCGTCAGCTCGCGCTTGATCTCGACGAGCCGATCGATCCTTGCCTTAAGGCCGGCCCTGCGGAAGCCGGGTTTGGCGTCCAGATCCAGTGAAAACAGCTCTGTGGTGTCGGGAATATCGAGAGCCGTCCCTTTCGGCGCGATCACTGTGATGAGGATTTCGTGATTGCCGGCGATCTCCGCCAGGCGATGACCGCCGTCGATCAGCTTGTTCAGGATCTCGCTCAGCGCCTTGTAGCGCGGCGCCTGCACGAGCTGCCAGTCCGGGGACAGCGTCCGGATCGGAGTGATGCGGGGCTCGGCGCGAAGCACGTCCTGCGGCAATGTCGCGACCACGAACATGATGTCGCGCGGCTCGTCGTCATCGCTGGCATCGAGCGCCTTCTGGATCGCTGCGGCATAGCCGATCTTGACGAAATATTCGGTGCCGAGCGCGAAGTTGCGCTCCCATGTGCGCAGATTGCTTGGCGTCGGCGTCGAGATCGCGGTCAGCCCGTTCAGCGTGTCGCTGAACGGATATTTGTACCAGGGGATGGTGTAGAGGAAGGCCGCATAGTCCTGGAGCACCGCGCGGGCGTATTCATCCTGCGGCGTGAGCTTCTCGCCCCTGATCCATTCGAAGGCGCGCCCGATCGTGTTCTCGTAGAGACCCTTGATCGCGTATTCGGCGGAGTAGCTGATGCCGATGACATAGATCATCATCTTCACGTCGAAGCGCGACTCAACACTTGCCGGGACCGCGCGGTTGATGGTGCAGAAGCTCTGCCAGAAGCCGAGGATGTGGTGCAAATAGCCGAAATGGCTTTCGCTGGACTGGTCGAGGAAGCGGCCAAAATCCTCGAAAGAATAGACGATGTACCATTCGGGGAAGGTGAAATAGGTGTTGTCGAGTGGCCGGCGATAGCCCTTCTCGCTGATCGGCGGGAGTGCCATTGCGGCCGTTGTCGTGGATGCAATGTCGGATGCGGGCTGGCAGGTGCCTTCGATATAGGCGAGCGGAACCAGGATCGCGACGGCGATCAGAGCGAGCAGCGTGAAGATGATGCGGCCAAGCTTCCTGAACATAAGCCTCTTAAACATAGGGCGCTTAAGCATGGGCCGGGTGCGTGCGCGGCGCGAGGAGATAGCCGATCAGGATGGCGAGCCCGCCAAGGCCGAGATGCGGCGCATTGGCGAAGATGCGGGTCGACAGCGGCAGGTTCAAAACGCCGTTGATGAGGATGCCGAAATCGAGATAGCCGCTGCCGGTGAGGAGGCCGAGCACACCGTCGGCGAAATAGAAGACGCCGAAGAGCTGGAAGAACAGTTCGGATGCGCGGCGCGACGTCAGCGCCGAGGCGAGCGCCCACAGCGCGGAGACGAGATGCAGGCCGTCGGCGTACCAGGTGCGGCGGAACAGGCCGAAGATCATGTCGTTCTGGTCGATGAAGGCGGGGATGTAACCGGTCAGGATCACGAAACCAAGCAGCGCGGCATAGCCAAAGGCGCACAATCGGATGACGTCCATGATTCCTCCGGTAAGTTCGAATCTCGTTCGAGTTTAGAGCGTTTTCCAGCGAAGTGGACACCGGTTCGCGTGAAGAAAACGCGTCAAAACAAGAGTCTAGAGCCCCGTTCCGATTCATCGGAACGGAAACGGCTCTAGAGTGTCCCGAGCGCCTTGAGCAGGGCATCATTGAACTGGCCGGGATCCTCGATCTGCGGAATGTGAGCGAGCCCGGGCAGCAGAGTGAGGTGCGCCTGCGGCAGGAGGGCCTTCAAATCGTACGCCTGTGCGCGCGGCGTCACGGTATCCATTTCACCCCAGAGGATCGCAATGGGCTGCTTGAGCTGAGCGTAGGCGGCGCGGTCAGCGCTCATCGCGCCGCGATCTGTACCTGTGAAATAATAGAGCCAGTCGGCAATATCCGATGTCGAGTTCTGACGCGTCAGTGGCCGCTGCAGGATCTCGACATATGCAGGCAAGGCGCGGTCCTTCCTTGCGATCAGCGATTGCAGCAGCATCTTGGTTGCGAGCGGATTGGTGACCGTCAGCGACACCAGCATTTCACGCAGCCATTTAGGACGCAGCACTGCCGGTGGATCGGACGGTTCAGCCATCAGCCCCAGCGCCGCATCGACCAAGACCAGCGCGCGGGCGCGCGCCGGAAAGCGCAGCACCAGCTCGGTCGCAGCGCCCGCGCCGAAGGAATGGCCGACGATGACCGCGGGCGTCACCTTGAGCTTCTCGAGCACGTCGCTGACGCGCTCGGCCTGGTCCTGTCGCGTGTAGCCACCTGGCCGATCCGAGAAGCCGAACGGCGGCAGGTCGAGCGCGATCACATGATAACCGCCGGCTGCGAGCGCATCGCTGGTCGCTCGCCACAATTCGCTCCAGGCCGCGGTGCCGTGAAACAGCACGACGGGGACTCCGGAAAGAGGCCCCATTTCCTGAATGAACACGTCGCCCGAGCGCGTCGTCACCCAATGCCCGCTCGACGGTGCAAGATCGGTACGGCCTGCCGTCTCGCGAAAAGCAGCCGCCAGGCGGAATGCGATGATCGCTGCGACGACCAGCAGCAAGAGGGCGCCGCACAGCTTGGCCGCACCACGAAGAATTTTGGGAATCAAATGGCCTCGCGAGATGAGTCGATAGATGTTCGACCGCTACTCTAGCGCGAGTTGATTTGCGTTGAAACGAACCGCGATCGCGGGTCGTTCAAGATGGAATTGGGCTGCTGATTTGCCCGACGCGTCAATTCCCGCGCGGCGATGCCATTCTACTTTGCATGGGGTTGTTTTCGATATTTTTGGGGAGCCTGCCGGGCTCACTGCCCCGACGGGGTGCGCAGGCCGTGCCAGGCATCGCGCACCTGCTGATAGTGCACTTCGGGCAGATAGTCGGGGGTGTTGAGGGTCAAGGTCTTGACGTCGAGGTGGCCGACGGCGCTGAGCAGCGTGTAGGAGGCGATGACGCGGTCGCGCAGCGCGCCGATCAGTCGGGCCTTGGCCTGGATCAGGTCGGCTTGCGAGTTCAGCACGTCGACGGTGGTGCGCTGTCCGCCGGCGGCCTCGCGCTGCACGCCCTGCAAGGCGACGGTCGCCGCCTTCACCTCCGACTCGGAGGCCGAGACCGCGATCTTGGCACCTTCGTTTGCAACCCAAGCGCTGGTCGCGGCGGTGCGCGCTTGGTTGCGCACCTGGTCGAGCACGAGGCGGCTTTGCGCTGACACCTCTTTGGCCTGCCGGGTTTGCGACGCGGCCTGACCGCCGTCATAGATCGGCGCGGTGACGTTGGCGACGATGGAGGCCTGGTCGGTGGCGAACGTGCCGAGCGTCTGGTCGGAGTCGCGGCTGCGGCTGGCGCTGCCCTGCACGTTGGCGCTCGGCAGCAGCGCGCCTTCGGCGACGCGGATATTGGTGGAGGCGACGTCGACGTCGAAGCCTGCCGCCATCACCGCCGGGTGCTCGCGGATCGCCATGGCGAGCGCGTCCTCGCGGCTCCGCGGCAGATAGCGGTCGACGACCTCGGCGGGCCGAAGCTGCGACGGCGGGTTGCCGATCACCTGGGCGTAAGTCGCCTGGCTGATGGCTAGCGCGACTTCGGCGGCGTTGAGATCGGAAAGCCCGCGGTTGAGGCGTGCCTCGGCCTGCGCGGTATCGGTCGGCGTGACGTCACCCGCATTCAGCCGGCGCTGGGTGACTGCGAGCGTCTCGCGCAGGAACGCGACGTTGGAGCGTTGCGCCTCGACCAGCGACTGGTTGGCGAGCACGTTGGTGTAGGCGGTCACGCCATCAAGCAGCACGCCCTGGCCGACATTGCGCAAGGCCTCGCGGCCCGACTGCACCTGAAGCTCGGCGACGCGCACGCTATTGGCGGTGCGGAAACCATTGAACAGCGTCTGCGTCACGGTGACGCCGATGGTCCAGGGCTTCAGCGTCGCGGTCTGGATCGTGTTGTCCGGAAGCAGGTTGCGTACCGATTGCAGCCCAGCGCTCAGGCTCGCCACGATCTGCGGCCGGTAGCCCGCAAGCGCCTGCGGCACGTTCTCGTCGGTGGCGCGCTGGCGCGCCCGCTCGGCATTGAGCTGCGGATTGGTCTGATAGGCTTTTGCGAGGGCGTCCGGCAGCGCTTCGGCCAGCGCGGCTGCGGGGAGGGCGCAGGAAAGCGTCAGCGCGGCCCATGTGACAAGGACATGACCCACGCCCGATCGGCGCCGCGTCATCACGCGGCCAGTTCTGGCGGCACGCCCCTTCATTTGATCCCGTAACAATCCCGGCTGTCCGCCCCTGCCGACGGCGGCCCTCTTACCTGTTTAACCAGCGCCGGTCCCGCAGGCAAACTGCCGCGGGTGAATGTCCCATGAAATCCGTGCTTGTTGCAGCTACGTCACAGGATTTTGGGGAAGGCATGGCGAGCCTTACACCAGCCTTACCGATTCTTGTTCAGCGGCTTACGCTTCTCGATGAAGGCGGCCATGCCCTCCGAGCGGTCTTCCAGCGCGAAGGTGGCGTGGAACAGGTTGCGCTCAACCTGCATGCCCTCGGCGAGCGTCGTCTCGAAGGCGCGGTTCACCGCTTCCTTGGCCATTGCGGCCGCCGGCTGCGACATCGCGGCGATCTTCTCCGCGGCCTCGATCGCCTCGTCCATCAGTCTGTCGGCGGGGACCACGCGGCTGACGAGGCCGCTTCGCTCGGCTTCCGCCGCGTCCATCATGCGGCCGGTGAGGCAGAGATCCATCGCCTTGGACTTGCCGATCGCGCGCGTCAGGCGCTGCGTGCCGCCGATCCCGGGAATGGTGCCGAGTGTGATCTCGGGCTGGCCGAATTTGGCGGTATCGGCGGCGATGATGATGTCGCACATCATCGCGAGCTCGCAGCCGCCGCCGAGCGCGTAGCCCGCGACTGCGGCGATCGTCGGCTTGCGGCAGCGCGCCACGCGGTCGCCGCCGATCGCGGCAAAATCTTCCGAGAACATGTCGATGAAGCCTTTAGGCTGCATCTCCTTGATGTCGGCACCCGCGGCGAATGCCTTCTCGCTGCCGGTGACGACGATGCAGCCGATCGCGTCATCGGCTTCGAGATCGTCGACGGCCGCGGCGATCTCGCGGAAGACGCCGAAGGACAGCGCATTGAGCATCTTCGGGCGGTTCAGCTTGATGATGCCGACCGCACCTTTGCTTTCGACGATGATGTGCTCGAACGTACTCATGCTCCACCCACGCATTTTCGATGTGAGCGGGCAATGTGCCCGCTGGCGCGGTGGGCTTCAAGAGGGCGAAGACGCCCAATGGGACGCGCGAGCCGCGCGTCCCCGGAACCGGCTCAGGTCCAAGAATCTCGAAGAATCAAGCCATGAGCATGCGCGCGGCCGAGGCCAGCGTCAGGAGCGCGCCAACGCCGATGAAGATCTTGCCGATCAGCGAACTCTGATCCCAGGCCGAGCTTTCGCTGCTCGCGGCGGCCATAGCCGGAGCCGGGCGCGGCTGCGCGTCGGTTGCGGCGACGACGGTCTTTTGCGCAGGCGGATTGTCCGGCTGCTGGGTGGCATCGCCTGGCTGATCCGACGCGGACGCCTGGCTGTCCGGTGCGGCGGTCGCTTGGTCGGCCGCCGCCTGCACGTTGTCATTGGCTCGCGACGTCATGGCGGTGGCTGCCGCGGCCGTCGGTGTATCGGCAGAGGCGAGCTGCGCATTGGCGTTGGCGACCGACGGCGGCATCGTGCTCGAAGCCGGCGCGGCGGTATCATCGGGCGCTGCGCTCGCCATGTCCTTTGCGGCGCTCTTGGCGGCTTTGTCGTCGGAGGATTTCTCCGCCGTCTTGCTGGTGTGGTGACGGGCGGAATGACGGCGGTGCTTGGCTGGCGTGACGGTCTCGGCCGATTTGCTCGCGCTGTCGGTCGTGTCCATCATGGACGACGTCGGCGCTGCCTGCGAGGCGCCGCCGACAAGCAGAAAGAGTCCCGCGGCGAGAATCAACGCTGCGCGGCCACTGGCTTCGATCATTTACGATCTCCCCAATTGCCCCCGTCCCGGAGCGCACAGAGACCCCGGGGCATGACCACAGCGGGGCAGAAAATGGGAATCTTCGGGCCTGAGCGGGCGAAACCGGGGCAATCCGGCGCGTCCGGCCGGCTTGGCGAGTGCGAGGCGAGCCGAACGGTGTTATGAGCCTCCCGGGCTTGCCGGCTAGACCGGGCCGTGGGGAAATGCGCTGCTTGCCGTAGGATCACGATTTCGTGATTAAGTCCGGCCGGTGTAACAAATTGAAAGAGCGGCCGAATTGCCGTGTGAGGGGCGCGCGTGCGCGGACGTGAGGACGAATGGACCGGCCTGATGCGGTCGGCCATGGCAGGGGATGATGCGGCGTATCATCGCCTGCTGAAGGCGATCACGCCGGTGCTGCGGGCTGCCGCCCGGCGCGGTCTCACGCGTGCCGGCCAACCTCCCGATCAAGCCGAGGATATCGTGCAGGACATTTTGCTGGCGGTGCATTTGAAGCGGCATACCTGGGACAGCGAGGCGCCCTTCGCGCCCTGGCTGTTCGCGATCGCCCGCAACAAGCTGATCGACGCGCTGAGGCGACGGGGCAGGCGGATCTTCGTCAACATCGACGATTTCGCCGAGACGCTGCCGGGCGAGGCGCCGCAGGAGACGGCCTCAGCAGGCGAGGTCGCGGCGCAGCTTGCCACGCTGCCGCAGCGCCAGCGCGACGTGCTGCAGTCGATTGCAGTCGACAGCACCTCGATCAGAGACACGGCGTCCAAGTTGTCGATGAGCGAAGGCGCGGTGCGCGTCGCGCTGCATCGGGGGCTGGCCGCGCTTACCGCCAAATTGCGGGACCGATGAGATGGATACCGATCAACTGATTCGCACGCTCGCGGCCGACAACGCGCATCGCGCGCCGAAGGTCGGCGCCGTGCTGGCGCTCTCGCTGCTGGTGGCCGCACCGCTCTCGATCCTGATCTTCGCCACTTTCCTCGGCGTGCGGCCGGACGTGATGAGCGCGATGCACAATCCGTTCTTCGACATGAAGTTCGCCGTCACCCTGTCACTCGCGATCCCCGCGATCGCGATCAGCCTGCATCTGTCGCGGCCCGAGGCCTTGATGCGCGGCTGGGGCTGGCTGCTGCTGCTCCCCGTGGCCTTGCTTGCGGTGGCGATCGGCGGCGAGATGATGATGGCGCCTGCGATGCCGATGACGATGCGTCTGGTCGGCAAGAATTCGAGGGTGTGCCTGTCGGCGATCCCCGCGATGTCGCTGCCGTTGCTGGCGGGCGCACTGTTCGGCCTGCGTCACGGCGCACCGTCGCGGCCTGCGCTTGCCGGCGCGCTTGCCGGCCTGTTATCGGCAGGTCTGGCGGCGACGCTCTATGCCTCGCACTGCACCGACGATTCGCCATTGTTCGTGGCAACCTGGTATACGCTCGCCGCCGCGCTCGTGACCGCGCTCGGCGCGCTCGTCGGATCAAAAGTGCTGAAGTACTAGCACCGGCTATGCCGGCGCCGTGCTCTGCTGCATGCGGTGAAAGCGCAGGACCTGCTGCGCGGTCGAGGTGCGCAGCGCCTCGTAGGTATCTTTCGCGCTCAACAGGTCGGTCGGATCGCCGCCGGACAGCTTGTCGCGCATCGCGATGATCGCGCGCACGCTTGACCATGACAGGCCGGCGACCTTGGCGAGGATCATCACGCCCTCGGTGCGGCTTTCGATCATCATGTTCTCGGCGATCGCGACCGGCACACCGGCGAGCGCCGCGAGCCCGGCATTGGCCTCGTCGAACTTGCTCTGTTCGGCGAAGGCTGTGACCTGGTGCTCGTTGAGACGGCCGTCCTCGAACAGCGATCTCACCAGCGCGCGCGCCATTTCGGTCTGCCGCGTCATGGTTGCCGCGCGGACGCGCTGCGCCGCCTCGTGCACCGCGCTGAGCACCGCGTCGGACTGACCGGGATTGGCGGCTTCGAGCTTCCTGCGCACGCTCAAGGAGGCCTTCGCGATCAGCTTCAGATAATGATGGCGCGGCAGGTCCGGGCGCAGGCCTACGCAGGTTGCGAGGTCGTCGTCGCGTTCGGCGCGGCCGACCAGCTCGATGAGGCTCATTTCCGTGAATTGTGCGCCTGGATTCTTGACCGTCGACTGCACCACCTCGTCATTGCCGCGCGCCACCAGCACGTCGGTGAGCGCATTGGACAGCACGCGGCGCATCGAGATGGCCTTGAGATGCGCCTGGCTCTTGCTGCGCGCGATCTCGATCAGGGTCGCCTCGTCCAGCCGCTCCGACTTCGACAGCACGGGGCCGGCGACCTCGATGACGTCGTCGAGTGCGAGCGTGCGGATAGTCATGGCAGGCGCCGTGTCGATCGGAGCGAGGCGCTCGGCGAGCAGCACCTTGGCCGAGGTCTCGATGTGGTCGATCAGGCACTGGAAGACGTCGTCGAACACGGCGATCTGGTCGTCGGAATACTCCACCGCGCCGCCGATGAAGAGATCTGTGACGCGGCGCAGAGTCTCGACCCGGCGCGCAACCGTGCCGTGGGACAGCGTCGCCTGCAATTCGTCGAGCAGGTTTTCGGAAATCTTGGGGGAGTCTTTGGCGGGTTTCGATCTCATGGCCCTGTCCTGGAGCGTTCGGTCCGGCGGTTCTTTCAGCGCCGCCGGACAAAAATGGATTGGTCAGCTGGTCGCAATGCGGTTGCGTCCTTGCGCCTTGGCGGAATAGAGCGCGCTGTCGGCGCGCGCGAGAAATGAGTCGGCATTATCGTTGTCGCGCAGCGCTGCGACGCCTGCGGAAATCGTCACTTGCATGCCGGGCGCGAACGCGCTCCAGTCGAGCTCGGCCACGATCATGCGCAAGCGGTCGAGCATGCGCATGGCGGCCTCGCCCGACGTGTCCGGCATCAGCAGCAGGAACTCCTCGCCGCCATAGCGGCCGAAACGATCGCCCGGGCGGATATTGGCGAAGATGGTGATGGCGAAGGTGCGCAGCACCTCGTCGCCGGTCGGATGGCCGTGGGCGTCGTTGATGCGCTTGAACCAGTCGAGATCGATGAGTGCGGCCGAGCAGGGCGCCTTCGCCTCCCGCGCACCGGTGATCTCCCCATCGAGCGCGCGCATGATCGAGCCGCGGTTGAGCGAGCCGGTGAGCTCGTCGAGCTCGGCGAGTTCCTCGATGCGCTGATAGGCGGCCTTCAGCTCGATGCTGCGCCGGTACAGGATCTTGCGCAACGTGCTGCCGAACAGGCCGAGGAAGGCGCACTGGCCGATCACCAGAACGAAGCACAGCATCGATGCGAGCCGCTCGAGCCGGCTCGTCACCGGCATGGCGATCGGCAGGTCGGAGATCAGGAAGACGAAGCCGAGCCCTATGGTCGCGAGCGCCCAGGTCAGCATCGCCTGCTGCGAGGTCATGCGCAGCGTGCCGAAGGCGAAGATCAGGAAGAGTACGCTGATGAAGGCGACCCCGATCGTTGGCACCGCCAGCAGGAAGATGAGCTGGAGCGCCATATGCGCCGAGATCTGAAAGACGGTGAGGTAGTGGTCCCGGTAACGCTCGCCGACGCCGGCCTCCGACAGTACGGCGAAGCTGCCGATGATCATCAGCCCGCCGAGCCAGAACATCGACGGCACGATCATCGAGACCGCGCCGCTATAGGCGTAGAGCAACAGCACCGACGCGCCGAGCGAGTAGCTCACGGTCTGGCCGATATACATCTGGCGCCGCTGCCGCATGCGGCGCGCGACGACCTCCGGCGTGGCCTGGTCGGGAGACAGGACGAGATCCGCGACTTCTGCGGCATTCCGCTCTGGGATGGATGTCGCGGCCGCGCTCATGAACCTGCCACTGGTGAATGTCAGTCCAAAAATCTACGTGGCAAGCCTTTAGGTTTGGTATCCTTGCGGTGCGAATCCGAGCCCTCGGCCCGGGTAAGTGCCTTGATCCGACACGGAAATTAGCAAGCGATTAGGGATTGCCGGCGATAGGCCTGAGAATCGGCCTCGAATAAGGTCAACGGTAAGGTCCAGAGATACTATCAATTGGCCGGCGAATGCGCTGCATAAGGCTTCGTTATGGTTCGAGGCTTGGTAAGATCGGGCCGCGCCTGCGGGCGCTCCGCAAGGAAAAGTCATAGTATTATGCTACCGTTTTTAGCGACCCCCCAAGAGCTGCAAGAATACGCGCGTATGTGGGGTACATCACACACGTACCCGTACGACTGCGGTAACTTGAAGAATCTTGCTCCGCCCGTCGAACCGCCTGCCGTTTCGACCCGACCAACTTTGCGAGACGGCCTTTGAGCGTGACACAGGCGGCTTCGGACGAGGTCCTGATCGCCCGGATCGCTCAAGGCGACCGGCTCGCTATGCAGGTGCTGTACGGGCGGCACCATGTCAGGGTCTATCGCTTCGGGCTCAGGCTCGTGCGCGATGAGCAGGTCGCTGAGGACCTGATCAGTGAGGTGTTTCTCGACGTCTGGCGTCAGGCCGGAAAGTTCGAGGGCCGATCCGCTGTTTCCACCTGGCTGCTGGCAATCACCCGATTCAAGGCCCTGTCTGCGCTTCGGCGCAGGAAGGATCTTGAGTTGGACGAAGAGGCCGCCAACGCGATCGAGGACACGTCCGACGATCCGGAAACGGCGGTGCAGAAGAAGGATACCAGTGAAGCGTTGCGAGAGTGTTTGACGGCACTGTCGCCGGAACATCGGGAAATCGTCGATCTCGTCTACTACCACGAGAAATCCGTGGAAGAGGTGGCCGGAATCGTTGGAATACCGGAGAACACCGTGAAGACGCGCTTGTTCTATGCGCGCAAGAAACTGGCCGAGCTGCTCAAGGTAGCCGGTGTTGAACGAGGCTGGCCATGATGGCATTGAGCAAGAAGATGCTGGAGCAAGAGCCCAGTGAAATTGAGATGCTGCTGCCATGGCATGCTGCCGGCACGCTGAACCCGCGTGACGCACGCCGGGTCGAGGACGCGCTCGCCCGCGATCCTGAATTGGCCAAGCAATACGCCGGGATCCGGGCCGAATATGAAGAGACAATCCATCTCAACGAGAGCCTCGGTGCTCCGTCGGCCCGCGCGATGCAGAAGCTGTTCACCGCGATCGACGCGGAGCCCGCGCGCGAGCCCAGAGCGCTGTCGCTCTCGACACGCATCTCCACGTTCTTCGCGAGCCTGTCGCCGCGCACGCTCGCCTGGTCGGCGAGCCTTGGCGCGATCGCGCTGCTGCTCCAGGCTGGTGTCATCGGTGCCGTGCTGGTGAACAACCAGAGCTCGACCTTCCAGACTGCCTCCCTCTCTACGGACGCTCCGATCACGCGCGAGCTCGGGGCCTCGTCCGCGGCGTCGGCGCATGCGCTGGTGCGGTTCACGCCGGACGCGCGGATCGCCGACATCACCACGCTGCTCGACAGCTATCAGGCCTCGATCGTCGACGGTGCCAAGGGCGGCATGTTCCGCCTCCAGTTCAACAAGGCGATGAACAACGACGAGCTGGCCTCGCTGCTCAGCAGGATGCAGCGCGAGAAGATCGTCAACCTCGCCGTGGCAGCGCCCTAAGCGCCCGAGGGACATGCAGCGTAAGTCCGAAAGCGTGTCGAGAGCGGGCGCCTGCGTTTCGTCGGTAGGCGCAATTCTCTTGCTTGGTGCCTTCGGCAGCGGGATCGCGCACGCGCAGGCGATCATGCGCACGCCGACAATCAGCATTCCCTCTCGCGTGCCGACCGTCAGCCCGACGGTGACGGGGCGCGGCAGCCCTGTCGTCACCGGGCGGGCGGTAACCAGCGTCGATCGCGGACCCAGGGTCGTGCCTCGGCTGACCGCGCGCATGGCCCATACGGCTGTGCTGCCATATGTGCGCTATTCGCCCAATCTCTATCCGGCTTGTAGCGCGCCCAATCGCGACGCCGACGGCGAATGCCTGGATCAGACGAATACGGCCGGCGGCGGTTCGGGGAAATCTGGCAAGAAGGGCGCTGGGAATTCCGGCCGCAATACGGTGCAGGCGGGCACCACGTCGCGCAATTTCCCCAATGAGTTCGTGGCCGAGCTCGACAGCAACCTTTCGACCGCCGATGCCGACGCGCTTGCGCGCAGCCACGGCCTGACCCGCATCGCGTCGGAGAGCTTTCCGCTGATCGGCGCCACCATCGGGCTGTTCCGCATCACCGATGGCCGGCCCTATGACACCGCGCGCCGCGAGTTCGCCGCTGCGAACGGTGTACGCTCGGTGCAGCCGAATTTCCGCTACATGCTCCAGGACCAGAAGGCGGGGGTGCCGGCGGAAGGCGATTCCGCGCAATATGCGCTGGCAAAGCTCCGCCTGCCGGAGGCGCATATGCTGGTGCATGGCGCGAACGTCACGGTCGCGGTGATCGATTCCGGGATCGACACCAGCCATCCCGAGCTTGCCGACTCGATCGCCGACAATTTCGACGCGCTCGGCAGCAAGGAAGGGCCGCACGTCCACGGTACGGGCATTGCCGGTGCGATCGTGTCGCATGCACGTCTGATGGGCAGCGCGCCCGAGGCGCGCATCATCGCGATCCGCGCCTTTGGCGGCACCACGGGCGGCGCCGAGAGCTCGTCCTATGTGATCCTGCGCTCGCTCAACTATGCCGCCGAGCACGGCGCGCAGATCGTCAATATGAGCTTTGCTGGTCCGAAGGACGCGGTGATCGAGCGCGCCATCGCGGCGACTGCCGCGCGCGGGTTGGTGATGATTGCGGCGGCCGGCAATGCCGGCGCGAAATCTCCGCCGCTCTATCCCGCCGCCAATCCCAACGTGATCGCGGTCAGCGCGACCGATGCGCAGGACAAGCTGTTCTCCGCCTCCAATCGCGGCAGCCACATCGCACTCGCCGCGCCCGGCGTCGACATCTTCCTTCCGGCGCCGGATGGCAAATACCAGATGACGTCGGGGACCTCGTTCTCGGCGGCCTATGTCTCCGGCGTCGCCGCGCTGCTTCTGGAGCGCAACTACGCTTTGAAGCCGGAAGCGCTGCGCCTGACGCTCGCAAAGACCGCCCGCGACCTGGGAACGCCGGGTCGCGACGATCTGTTCGGCGACGGCGAGGCCGATGCTTACGCCGCGGTCACGGCGGTTGCCGTCGATGGTGCGACGCCGGTTGCGGCGGTGCCGGGAACAACAAAACGTGAAGATGCGTCGGAACGTCGCGACGAGCCGGGAACGCGCGCGCTGGAGCAACCCTCGCTTTCCAATGCCGGGGATAAATCCACGCTTTCTCAAGCGGATAGACCTGCCGCGCGATAGCTGACAGCGAGCGCGCGCGGACTGCGAAGGTCAAAAAATCACACGGCGGGTTTTGAACGTTCGGCCCTGTGCCACGACCAAATGATGTGGGAGCGGTCATCCCTCCCCATCAGTCATATCAGGCGCGAGCGCCCATCCACCCCAAGCGCCCATATGGCTTGACCCGTCCGGTTGTCCCCCCGGACGGGTCTTTTCTTTTTGGAGCTCTCGATCGTCGAAGCGCGCTTCCTTCATCTCCGGGTTGAGTGAGTTCGGATGATCGTTTGCGAATCGTCCCACGCATTGCGCTGCAAGACCGCCATGCTTGTGCGGGGCTTGACGACGAAAGCCTGCGAAATCTCCGCACCATTACGGAATCTGGCACCGAAATTTGCGTCGTCGCTGGACAAGTCAAAACTTTTCCACAAAATAATCCCGTCACGTCTAAATTGATTCGTCTGCGTTGCGTCCCGCGTCCGTAGTTCTCTCCTGACGGGCTGGTATATGACACATCGCCAAGGCGTGGCTCGCGGCCGCGACATCGCGGAGCGCTGGTGCGCACTCGCTGAGCAGCGGCTGGAACATCTCACCGAAATGTTCGAGACCGGACGCTGGCGCCGCTATCACTCCGAAGTCGCCTTTCTCGAAAACATCCAGGAAGCCAAGCGCGCCGTGCAGACCTGGCGGGCGCTCGCCGACGGCGCTGACGTGCCCGCGATGAGCCCCGTCGGGACGTTCGCATTGGGCTGGTCGCCAGCGGCCCTGTCGCGCGAGACGGTGCGGCGCGAGCGCGCCCAGACCGTGCAGCCGAAGGCCGTCCACATCGCACCGGAGATGGTCGTGCCAGTCGGCCTCACCGGTATGCCCGAACGGCTCGTCGAGATCGCCGAACCCTCGATCGCCCCCGAACTGCCGTCCGCACCCCCCGAACGCGTGGTTGAATTCACCTTCAGCCTCGACGGCATCGAAGCGAAATATCCGCTGCTGCGGAATGCGTTTTAGGGCCGCATCCTCCGTCATTGCGAGCGCAGCGAAGATTCCATGGGGAGTGGATAGCGACCGGGTCTGAGGCCAGACTGAGGTTGCTGAAT
>NZ_JBANBA010000154.1:0-15360 GCF_059803475.1 Bradyrhizobium sp. UFLA05-89
CCTCCACCGCCGCCGCCACCTCCGCCGGCATTGGCAAAGGCCTGGTTAATCACGGGCGGAGCAATCAGGGCCGTCAGCAACGTCGCTAGCACGGCAAGCTTGATCAGCAATCTGAGCACTTCTGCCTCCCGGTCTTTAAGGCAAGCAAATCCTGCTGGACTCCCTAACTCCGACGGCGTGATAGATTTCCAGACTGAAAATCGGCACAGCGCACTGGCTGTGAGACATCGAGCCACGCCGTCGCAGCATCGCGCGGAAGCTGAGCGCCATGTTGAGGCTGAGTGCCATGCTGGAGAAGGCGAGCGGGATCCTGCCGGACGACAGACAAGAAGAGGTAGTCGCTGAGTTGCATCGGCATGGGCGCGACCCCAAAGGGGCCAACGAAGTTCTGACGACCATGCGGCGGTCGCAGGTTCTTCATGTCGATCACCGTCGTTAGACTGACGGGCATGACCGTCCTGGTGAGGCGCGCGAGATCACAACAAAAGCGGAAGCGTGCTTACGTCCGGCCGCGGGACCGTCTCAGGCTACAATTGGAGGTCGAAGCTGGCTCACTTCCGCACTCCGAATAAGTTCCCGCCATAACTTGGGATAAAGTTTTCTCCCGCCGCTGCGACGGGCTCATGCGGGATTGGCCAGCAAGCTTGCCGCCTTTCTAACCCCTAGAGCCATGGCGCGCGGATACACCGCGCTATGCACCAAGGTGCTCGCTTGCCGCGAAATAGCAAGGCGTGGTTACGCGGTGTTCCCAACCTCTTGATCGAGCCAAGATTGTCGAGCAATCAGTGTGTGAGCAGG
The DNA here is from genome assembly GCF_059803475.1 of Bradyrhizobium sp. UFLA05-89. Classification (NCBI taxonomy): domain Bacteria; kingdom Pseudomonadati; phylum Pseudomonadota; class Alphaproteobacteria; order Hyphomicrobiales; family Nitrobacteraceae; genus Bradyrhizobium; species Bradyrhizobium sp. UFLA05-89. The sequence continues at coordinate 799 of NZ_JBANBA010000154.1, forward strand.
AACCTCGAGAGGAGCGGCATGGCCACCGTTTTCATCACCGGCAGCGCGGATGGGTTGGGTCGAGCGGCAGCGGAATCGCTTCTAGATGACGGCCATCGAGTTGTGCTGCACGCCCGCTCGGCCGGCCGAGCTGCGGCCGTCGCCGATCTCGCCTCGCGGGGCGCAGCGGTCGTGATCGGCGATCTCCGCAGCGGGGCCGAGACTCGAGACATCGCAGATCAGGTCAACGCGATCGGACGAATGGATGCGGTGATCCATAACGCCGGCGTGTACTCGGAGCGAAGTCGCGGCTCGACGCCCGACGGCCATGCCGTCACTCTCGCAATAAACACCCTAGCGCCGTACATGCTGACGGCGCTGATCAAGCGCCCCGAACGGCTAGTGTACCTCAGCAGCGGTCTGCACCGCAGCGGGGAGGGTTCGCTGGCCGATTTGGACTGGACGAAGCGGCCCTGGGATGCGGCACGGGCCTACGCCGAAAGCAAGCTGCACGTCGCCGCACTGGCTTTCGCGCTGGCGCGGCGCTGGCCGCAGGTCTTGAGCAACGCCGTCGATCCCGGTTGGGTGCGAACAAGAATGGGCGGCTCGGGAGCGCCGGTAGATCTCGATACCGGGCAACGGACTCAGACCTGGCTGGCCGCAAGCGAAGAACCGGCCGCCTTGGTCAGCGGTCGTTACTGGCATCACCTCCGGCAGGAGCAGCCGGCCGGTGAGGCAACCGATCCGGAATTCCAGGACCGGCTCGTCTCCAAGTTGGGCGAACTGACGGGTGTTGTGCTTTCTTAGGCTAAGCGGATCACCGGCCGGTTTGGTCTGCCAGTCCCGACCATCCTCGCGCCACTCCGCCGCCTCTGATGCGTTATCCAGGTGCCGCGGCGAGCGAAGCGCAATCTGCGGTTCAACGCAATCGCGAGAGGCTGACGGGTGCAGGACGATGAGGGACGACAGGTCGCAGATTGCCGAGATCCGGGATGCTGTTCACCTCTGCATCGACATGCAGAACATTTTCGCTCCCGGCGGGCTGTGGGCAACGCCCTGGATGGAGAGGGTTCTGCCTGCGATCGCCGGGATCACTTCGCGCTACAAGACGCGAACCGTCTTTTCGCGCTTCATCACGCCTGAGGACCCGGAAGATCGTCCCGGGCAATGGCAGGCTTATTTTCGCCGCTGGAAGGAGGCGACACGCGCCCGGATTCCGCCGCTCGGCCTCGACCTTGTGCCGGCTCTGGCTCGGTTCGTCCCTCCGGCACGGGTGATCGACAAGCCAGCCTATTCGGCATTCAGCAATCTCGCCCTGGCAGGCCTGCTGGTCGAAAAAGGAGTGGGCACGGTGGTCGTCACCGGTGCGGAAACCGACGTTTGCGTTTTGTCGACGGTCCTGAGTGCGGTGGATCTCGGTTTCAGGGTCGTCATCGTGGAGGACGCTTTGTGCAGTTCTTCGGATATCGGGCACGATGCGCTCATGACGATGTATCGCACTCGCTTCCATGGGCAGGTGGATCTGGTAACGGCCGAGGAACTGGCGAGATTCTGGCGAGAATAGCCAAGACGTAGCGCCGAAGCGCTGCAACTTCTGAGGCGCAGCCGAAGCAAGTAGGCGCAGCCGATTCACATATCCTAATGCGCGAGGCGTCGCAGCCAATCACACTGATTGGGCTGGAAAGGGGGCTGCCATGGCGATGGACCGCGTGGAACAGGCCTTTGTTGCGACCGCCATCACGGGTTTTCTGGTGATGACGGGGGCGATTGTCTGGATGATGCTGAGCTGATGGGCCCGGAGGCAACCTTGCGCGTCGCGCTGCCGTACGCCGCCGTTGTTCTGTGCCTGGCGGTCACCGCCTGGCTCACCTTCGCGCATCTCTTTTAGCTGTCAACTTGCCGTGAGCGCGACGCTCGGGCGTTACGTCCGGCGCTAGCCTTCATCGGCGGGAGTTCGTGACACCCCAGCTCCTCACGCAGGCGCAGCGCACTGACGAGGTGATCGCTGTCGCGTAAGAGTACCAGCGCCTCGCGAACCAGCTCGCGCGAATTCGCCAGGACTCTTGAGTCCAGCGCGTAATCAGGTGTGTAGATCATCGCATCTCCGTCTATCTTTATCTTTGCGATGAGCGCCGCAAGCAACACGTGTCGCTAAGTGTCAGCCCCTCCGCTCGTTGATGAGCGCAGTCAGTTTCCGGGCCATTGCTGCCAGATCGATCGGTTTCTCCAGGAGCAACACGTCCTGGAACTCTGAAATGACGGTGATTTTGTCGTACCCCGTCGTGAACACGAAGGGCACGTGGCGCGATCTGAGCTCGCGGGCTACGGGGAAGATCATGTCGCTGCGAATGTTCACGTCGAGCACTGCGGCATCCAGAACGCCGCCATCGTGCAGAATCTCGATCGCGTCCTCGATGTGACCGGCCGGCCCGGCGATCTCCGCGCCGAGCGCGCGGAGCGTCTTGCCGATGTCGTCGGCGAGAAAATATTCGTCCTCGACGACGAGTATCCTCCGGCCCGCCAGAAGCATGTGTTGACGGGACGATGTGGGCGATGCCGACATGATGCCTCCAGCGCTGCTCCAGGCCGTTAGGAACCTAAAACGGGCCGCCGCCTTGGTCCAAACGATGTAATCGAAGGCGGGTTCCATGAGCAACCGCGACATCATCGTCATCGGGGGCTCGGCGGGGGCGACCGCACCCTTGAAGCAGATTTTGGGCCGCCTTCCGGCGGACTTGCCGGCGGCCATATTCATCGTCTTGCACATACCGGCGCAAGGCGTAGGCATTCTCTCGACGGTCGTAAGCGGCGCCGGCAAGCTGCCGGTCCGGCAGGCCGAAAACGGCATGAAAATCGAGACCGGTCACGTCTATCTGGCGGCGCCGGATCATCATCTGCTGTTGTCCGAACATCATGTGCTGCTCGGGCGCGGTCCGCGTGAGAACCTGGTACGACCGGCGATCGATGCCCTGTTCCGCTCGGCAGCGCTGCATCATGGCCCTCGCGTGATCGGCGTGCTCCTGAGCGGCCTGCTGTCCGACGGTGCAGCCGGTCTCAACGCCATCAAGCGTTGCGGCGGGATGACCGTGGTCCAGGACCCCTTGGACGCCATCTCCGACGAGATGCCGCGGCGTGCCTTGGAGGCGAGCACCATCGATCTGTGCGTGCCCGGCGCAACCATGGGCGACGTGCTGTCCGATCTCGTCAGGGAACCTCCGGGGGCGACATTGCCGATCCCGCCGGACATCCGCCTCGAAGTCGAGATTGCAGCCGGCGACCGGATCGGCAGCGACAGCCTTGTTGCACTTGCCGATCCCGTCGCGCTGACCTGCCCGGGCTGTGGCGGTGTCCTGTCCGAGGTCAAGGCAGCGCGTCCGATGCGTTTCCGCTGCCAGGTCGGTCATGCCTACACCACCGATGTCCTTGCAAAGGAGCAGGAGGGGCGGGTGGACGAAGCCCTGCGCGTCGCGCTGCGCATCATCGAGGAGCGAGCGGAACTGGTCCAGCGCATGGCCGCCGACGGCAGGCGCAGTGGCCGGTCCGCAGTCGCCGAGATGTATGACGCGCGCGCCGTCGAATATCGCGAATATGCCGACTTGATCCGGCGCGTCGTGCTACAGTCGCTCGATCCTCCGGCCCGCAAGCGGGAGGCCTGAAGGCGTGGCCATGGCCCTCTCACTTGCCGAGCGTACCGAGCAGCTCCATTCCGAGCAGCGACTTCTCGTCAAGGCCGATCAGGATATCGAGGAAGGCTGGCAGCGGGTGCGCGACCAGGAGGAGCGGGTTCGCGATCTTGTGGCCGGTGGCCACGACACGCGTCAGGCCGAGCGCCTCGTCGACCTGCTCAAGCAGACCCTGGTCGAGTGGGAGCGCCACCGCACCCTGATCGAGCAGCGCGTCATCTATCTTCAGCAGCAAGTCGATCCGGAGCCGCCTGCGTCCAGCTGAGGGGCGGTCTCCTGAACTCGGCGCCGATCTCGAACATGTAGTCGAACTGCCGCACGACACTCTGGCGCCAGCGGTCGTTCTCGTCGAACAAGCGGTGGGCGGCTGCCGTGGCGCCCTCGGCCCGCTTGATCAGGGCTGCGAGCTCTTCGGAAAATTGCATCGCGGGTTCCGGCGGCACGGCACGGCTATGGCCGTTTGCGCCGGGCATGACAACGCCCTGGGCGGAGGCGCGCGGGACCATTTCTGCCTTTGATCTGTTGGGGTAACATGGGTTTCTGCTATTTGCAGAGGCCGGGCGCCGGTTGCTCCCGGCCAGCCAATGAGAGCCAGCAGAGCCATGAATGAAGTCGGCGACCAGTCGGTCGAGGGAGAGCGTCAGGTCAAGGCCCCGCTGATCATCGGGGTCGGCGCGTCGCCCGGCGCCCTGGACAGCATCGAACGTTTCTTTGCCAAGCTCACCGTGGCGGCCGACCAGGCCATCGTCCTGGCGCTTCAGCATCACGAGGCCTTCGACGAGGCCCGGTTGCGCGAGATCGTGCGGGGATCCAATGGCGCCAAGGTCGCCGACATCGGGGAGGCCGAAGCGATCGAGGGGGGCACGATCTACCTGTGCCCGCCGGCGATGATCACCACCATCCACGGCGACCGATTTGCGATTCGCAAGGCCGAGCAAGCACCCGGCGAGCGAGCCACGATCGACAGTTTCCTGGTGTCGCTCGCCGAAGAGCGCGCCGAGCAGTCGATTGGCGTGATCCTCGCCGGCACCGGCGGCGACGGAACGCTCGGCACCGCGACGCTCAAGGACCACGGCGGTCTCGCCATCGCCGAGAAGGCCGTGAGTCCCGAGCCCGAGCATATGCTCGACGGCAACACACCCGCGGCCATCGCCGACTACGTGCTGCCGCCCGAGGATATCCCCGAACACATCCAGGTCTATGCCCGTCACCTGCGGCGCCTCGAGGAGAAGCAGGGCTTCGACGAGGTGCTGGCCGCGGCTGCAACCTCGCTCTCGCGCATCGCCGACATCCTGCGCAACAAGACCGGCAACGATTTCCATGGGTACAAGCAGAACACCTTCCTGCGTCGCGTGCAGCGGCGCATGCAGGTGGTCCAGATCGACGAGATTCCCGGCTATGTCGATTTCCTGCGGAACGATAAGGACGAGGCCCAACACCTCTTCAACGATCTTCTGATCGGCGTCACCGAGTTCTTCCGCGACAAGCGCGAGTTCGAGGTACTGGAGACCCAGATCATTCCGAAGATGTTCGAAGGCAAGGGCGCGGGCCAGCAGGTTCGAATCTGGGTGCTCGGCTGCGCCACCGGCGAGGAGGCCTATTCGATCGGTATCCTCTTGCGCGAGCACATGGCGCGGCTCGATTCCGCACCACAGGTCCAGATCTTCGCAACCGACATCGACGGGCGCGCGCTCGCCACTGCGCGGGTCGGCCGCTACCGCACCAGTATCGAGGCGGATATGAAAAACGAACGCCTCGCGCGCTGGTTCGTGCGCGAAGGCGATACCTATTGCGTGGTGAAGGAATTGCGCGAGATGTGCATCTTCTCGCAGCACAACGTCATCAAGGACGCGCCGTTCTCCAAGCTCGATCTCGTCTCCTGCCGCAACCTCCTCATCTATCTCAATGCCGAACTGCAGAACCGGGTGATCCCGCTGTTCCATTTCGCGCTGTTGCCGGACCGCTACCTCTTTCTCGGCAATTCCGAGAACGTGACACGGCATCCAAAGCTGTTCGCTCCGGTCGACCGCCGTGCCCGCATCTTCAAGAAGCTCGAGACCGGAACGCGGCTGCCACCGGAATTTCCGATCACGACGGCGGCGGGCAGGGCGCCGGTCGAGGTGCCGCCGGTGCGTTCGTTCGGACCAGATGTGGGTCTGGAGCGCCGCGCGCAGCGGATCGCCGAGCGCTACGCGCCGGCCTACGTCATCACCGACGACAATTTCCAGATCCTGCATTTTTCAGGGCGCACCGGCCGCTACATCGAGCCGACCGCGGGCGCCGCCACGCTCGACCTGCTCCAGCTCGTGCACCGCGATCTCAGGCTCGAATTGCGCACGGCGCTCAGCAGCGCCGCTGAGACCAATGAGGCAGCCCATGCCGAGCAGGTGCAACTCGGGCTGAACGGCCACCGCGTGCTCGTCGACATCACCGTCGAGCCGATCCAGGACGGCGCCGGCGGCCATCGCAACTTCCTCGTCCTGTTCAAGGACGGCCCGGTCCGGGTGATCGATACCAACCAGAGCAACCCCAATGTGCTGGTGCGTACCGAGCATGTCGAGCGTCTGGAAAGCGAGCTGCGGGCAACGCGGGAGCGGTTGCAGGCGACCATCGAGGAGCTCGAGAGCACCAACGAGGAGCTGAAATCCTCGAACGAGGAATATCAGTCGCTCAACGAGGAGCTGCAATCGGCCAATGAGGAGCTCGAGACCTCGCGCGAGGAATTGCAGTCGGTCAACGAGGAGCTGACCACCGTCAATGGCGAGCTGGCGCACCGCGTGCAGGAGCTGACACGCGCTACCAGCGACCTGAAGAATTTCCTCGAGAGCACGCAGATCGCAACCGTGTTCCTCGACAACGATTTGCGGGTGATGAATTTCACGCCCGCGATCACACAGGTCCTGCATCTGGTGGAAACCGACGTCGGCCGCCCGATCGCCCACATCAAGGCGCGTATCCCCATCGAGGAGCTCTATGACGACGTACGCCGGGTGCTGCGAACGCTGGCCAGCGCCGAGCGCGAGCTGACCGCGCCGGATAGTGGCACGCGCTACATCGTGCGCATCCTGCCTTATCGCAGCATCGACAATTTCATCGCCGGCGTCGTCATCACCTTCATCGACGTCACCGCGATCACGCGCGCGGAGGAGCGGCAACGCCTGCTGCTCGCCGAGCTGCAGCATCGCGTCCGCAACACGCTCGGCGTCGTGCGCTCGATCGCCCGTCGATCGGCGGAAACGAGCTCTACCGTCGAGGAATACGCCTCTCACTTGGACGGCCGGCTCAACGCCTTCGCACGCACCCAGGCGCTGGTGACCCGCGATCCGGGGGGCGGCGTCGATCTTGAATATCTCGTCGTCGAGGAGCTCCTGGCCTATAATGCCAGGGAAGGCGAGCAGGTGCGGGTCTCCGGCCCGAAGGTGCGTCTCCAGCCGAAGGCCGCCGAGACCTTCGCACTCGCCGTCCACGAGCTCGCGACCAACGCGTTGAAATACGGCGCTTTGAGCCGGCCCACGGGGCGGATCGAGATCGCCTGGCGCCTCGATGAGTCCACCGACCCGGCGGAGCTGGTCTTCGAATGGCGCGAGCGGGGCGGGCCGCAGGTCACACCGCCGCCGCGAAAGGGCTTTGGCACGGAGCTTCTCGAGCGCACGCTGGCGTTCGAGTTCAAGGGGCAGACGACGATGGCGTTCAGCGCTTCAGGACTGCAATGCACGATCACCATTCCTTTGAGCAAACGCACGTTCCATATGGCCGGGGGGAGCGCTAGTTGATGCCCGTGTCCACTCTAGATCGAAGCGTGACTGATCCGGTCGTCCGCAGGCTGAATGCGCTGCGGCCGTTGTCGGCCCAAGCCTCCGCTTCGCTTGAGCACGCCGCTCTCGAAGGGATGCAGCGCGCCGGATCGGGCGAGGATCTGATCTCGGAGGGCGATTCCGTCGACAGCGTCCGTATCGTGCTGTCGGGATGGCTCTGCCGTTACAAGACGCTCGAGGACGGCCGGCGCCAGATCGTCAACTTCATCTTCCCTGGCGAGACCTGCGACGCGCATGCGTACCTGCTGACGGTGATGGATCACTCGATCGCGACGCTGACGCCGGTCGTCTATACCGAAATCAAGCGCACGCGCTTCGAGAGCCTTGTCGCTAGCGACCGTTCGCTCGCGGAAGCGTTCTGGTGTGAGACGCTCGTGAACAGCGCCATCCAGCGCGAATGGGCCATCAATCTCGGCCGCCGTGTCGCGCTGGAACGCGTGGCGCATCTGTTCTGCGAGATTTTCGAGCGGCTGCGCCCGGTTGGAATGGTCGACGGCAATTCCTGTATCATGCCGGTAACCCAGATGGATCTGGCCGATGCCACCGGCCTGTCGGTGGTCCATCTCAATCGCACCGTGCAGGAATTGCGCGCCAACGGCCTGATCGTACTGCGCGAGCGAACACTGACCATCACCGATCTCGATGCACTCAAGGACGCCGCGCTGTACTCGCCGGGCTATCTGCAGCTCTATCGCAGTAAGTAGCTTCTAACGCTAGCTGTCACGCACCAGTCGAGCCGTTCGCGACCGTCCAGAGTGCGGCGCGCGAGGCCGTGGTGATCTAGCGTGCTGCGATGCAGCGTTTGTCAGCCTGCGCGCAACGATCGCATTTGCTTAACCTATGGAAATGCTGGAACTCAGTTCCGCTCCGAAGCTGCGAAGGCTGCCCGCCCGGGCCGCCCCGGTGCGGCAGGTGATCGGCCCCGGCGCTCTGAGCCTCCGGCCGGGGGCCGACTCCCTTCAAGCCAGATCATCCGTGAACGCAGAAAATGACCGCCAAACGCAATCGAACCAAACAGACGCATTCGCTCCAGGAGCGTTTGCAGATATCAGCCGAACAGGCCCGCCAACATGCCCGCCGTCTTCCGGCCGGCAAGGAGCGGGAGATGTTGCTGCGCCGTGCGAAGCAGGACGAAGTGGCTTCCAGTCTGACCGATTGGTTGACCGCCCCGGCCGTCCGCAAGCGCTGGCAAGGAGAGGGCAGATCATGAAACATTACCGGGCGTTTCAGATTAATCCCGACGGCCATGTCTTCGGTTGCATCAACCTCGTCTGCGACGGGGAGGAGGATGCCAAGCGTCAGGCGCAGGCGCTCGTGAGCTTCTATCGCATCGAGCTATGGCGCCTGGACCAGCGCGTCGCCAGGTTCGAAGCCGTCTCGCAAGTGCCGGATCGTGTGAAGCAGCTTGGCGACCGGGCCCCGCGCGCCAGTCTGCGATGATGGCATCATGCCGGTGATTTGCCCGACGTGTCAATCAATTTCGGAAAAATCGTAGCGATCCGTGTTCGGGATTGCCGGCTACTTTGCATGGGGTTGTTTTCGAGTTTTTTGCGGAGGCCCGTCAGCCGGTGGATGTCCCGGTGCGCCAGACGCCTCTGCTCGCTGCGGCAGGTTACCGACGGTCGTGCAACCCGATAGCTACAACATCGGCTCGAACTGGCAGTGCACCAGCAGCTCGGAGACCGAAGCGTTGTTCGGCAGCATGAGAACGGTCTCAACCAGTCGTGCGATGTCGCCGGGCTGACTCATCTCGTGGCGGGGAATCTCGTCATCGTTCAGCGTCATGTCGGTGGCGACATAGCCGGGGCATATGACGGTCGCCCGGATTCCTGCAGCGCGACCCTCGCGGCGGATGCCGTGCGTGAGCGCGACCACGGCGAATTTGGTCATGGCGTAACCGACGTTACTTCCCACGCGCTTGCCGGCGAGCGAGCCGAGGTTGACCACTCGCCCGTGGCCGCAAACTGCCAGATGGGGCAGGGCGGCCCTGATGACACGGAGCGGGCCTTTGACGTTGATCCGCCACATGTCTTCCAATTCGTCTTCACCCTCGTCGGAGACGCGGACCTTCGGATTGATGCCGGCTGCGTTGACGATGGCGTCCACGCCGCCCCATCGCGCGAGCGTTGCCTTGACCCATGCCTTGGGGCTCTCGGCGTCGTCAGCGTCGTAACGGTGCGTCATGAGCCTCGGACTCTCCTGCAGGGCGCTCGGATTACGAACTCCCGCCGAGACTCGGAAACCCGATGCCAGCAGTCGATCGACCACGGCGCGTCCGATGCCGCGCGAGGCGCCCGAAACCATGACGATCCGGTTATTGACCTCCAGCATGTACGTTTCTCTCTCAAGGGTGAGCCAAAAAGGACCGTAGCGAATGTAGGGGGACGTGGCCGGAAGCGAGTAAGAGCAATTCACTCTGCCTGTATCGGTGACGCTTATGGGATCGCTTGGCGGAGCTATCGGCCATGCTTATGAGGGCAGACCGAATCCGTTCTATCCGTGCCCATTTATGTGAACGTAGTGTTCCGCCGCTCCGCTTGATCGCAAGAGAGCCATGCGGATGGGATTTGCGGACTTTCGAACGGCATTGGTGACGGGTGCGTCCTCGGGAATCGGGGCTGCGACGGTTCGCCGCTTGAGCGCAGAGGGCCTCGAGGTTTATGCGACCGGCAGGGACGCGGGACGGTTGGCGACCTTGTCGGCGGAGACCGGGTGCCGCGCCTGTGCGGTTGACGTGAACGATCTGGGCGCGCTGACGGAACTGGCAGGCTCGGCCGAGTTCGATGTGCTCGTCAACAACGCCGGCCAGTCCCGACGCAGCAATATTCTGGATACCGCCCCTGAGGATGTCGACACGCTCGTGGACGTGAATTTGCGGGCGGTCCTCCATCTTACGCGGCTGATCGTGCCGGGCATGGCCAAGCGTGACCGTGGGCACGTCGTGAACATCTCCTCCATTGCCGGCCACTATGCATTCGGCGAGAACGCGACGACGTTCAATTCGTCCGTCGCCTATCACGCGACCAAGGCCGGCATCCATTCGCTGTCGCAGCAATTGCGCGTGGACCTCTTCGGCAGCCGGGTTCGCGTCACCGAGGTGTCGCCGGGCCGGGTCGCGACCGGCATTTTCCAGAACCCGGACGTCGGCGGCGACGGGAATGATCGCTTTGTCGGCGCCTTCGAGACGCTTCAACCCGAGGACATTGCGGACGCGATCGCGTTCGCCGTGGGATCGCCGATGCGCATGAACGTCGCGATGCTCGAGGTCATTCCAACATTTCAGGTCGTAGGTGACCTGCGATTTGCGCGGCGGACAGAGGTCGCGCAACAGACAGAGATCAAGAAACGGAGCTGACGATGCCTGAACTTGCGAACCGCCTCAAAACCGTAAAAGTGTCCGCCTCGGCGGCGATGACGGATAAGGCGCGTGAGCTGCGCGATGCGGGCGTCAAGATCGTCAGCCTGTCATCCGGCGAGCCCGATTTCCCGACGCCTCCGCATGCCATCGACGCCGCGCATCGGGCGGCCCTGGCAGGGGATACCAAATACCCGGCGATGCCGGGGACGGTGGCCCTGAGAACCGCGGTCCAGCGCAAGTTCAAGCGTGAGAACAATCTCGATTATGCCCTCGATGAAATCCTGATCGCCAACGGGGGCAAGCAGATCATCTTCAACGCGCTGTTCGCCACCTGCAATCCCGGCGACGAGGTGGTCATTCCGGCGCCAGGCTGGATCACCTACGCGGACATCGTTCTCCTCGCCGAGGCGACGCCAGTTTCGGTGCCGTGCCCGGAGAACAACCAGTTCAAGCTGCGGCCGGCGGATCTCGAGGCTGCGATCACACCCAAGACGAAGTGGCTGATCCTGAACTTCCCGAACAATCCGACCGGCGCCGCCTGCTCGCGCGCCGAGATGCGCGCGATCGCGGACGTCATGCTCGGGCATCCCGACGTCTGGATCCTCACCGACGACATCTATGAGCACCTCACCTATGACGGTTTCGAGTTCTGCACGATTGCGGAGGTCGAGCCCAGGCTGAAGGATCGCGTCGTAACGGTGAACGGCGCGTCCAAGGCCTACGCCATGACGGGATGGCGCGTCGGCTATTGCGGCGGCCCCAAAAGCTTGATTGCCGCCATGAACAATGTCCACGGTCAGGCGACGGGCGGCATCTGCACGCTCAGCCAGGCGGCCGCCGTGGCTGTTCTGGACGGTCCTCAGGGTTATCTGAAGGAGCGGGCCGATATCTATCGCGACAGGCGCGATCTGGTGGTCTCGCTCCTCAATCAGATCCCCGGCATCACCTGCCACAAGCCGCAGGGTGCATTTTACGTGTTCCCGAACATCGCCGGTTGCATCGGCAAGACGTCCAAGGGAGGGCGGCGGCTGGACACCGATGCCGACTTCATTTCGGCCCTTCTGGAGGAGCAATACGTCGCCGCCGTTCACGGCGGAGCCTACGGAATGAGCCCGTATTTCCGGATTTCCTATGCGACCGATATCGAAACGCTGAAGGAGGGATGCCGGCGCATTGCGAGCTTCTGCGAAGGCTTGCGCTGACGGGAGGTAGGTAAGGGGCGGCCCGATGACTGAAGTTCAGGCACAGGCTGCCACACCCATTGTCATAACCGTTTGCAATGCCCCTAAATGGAGACAATCTTGGTCCTATCGGATGTCGGCGTCTAAGCTTTGCTTAAAGAGGGGTAGATCTTGGGATCGCGCAGTCGGGGACGGCCAGCAATGACCAGCGACGATGCGGTGGCTGTTGTAAGTGCCCAACCAGAGGCCCGACAGGGATCGCGGTGGCGCCTGAGCTTGCCCGCCGGGCTGCTCGCGCTCCCGATGATGGTCTTCCTGGCCTACTTCTTCTTCTATCCCGCAATCAGGCTGCTGTTCTCGAGCATACAGACGCAGAACAGCCAGGGAATTATCGGGCCTCCCTTCACGCTCGCGCACTACGCAAGGCTCATCGATGTCGAGCTCTATGCGCGCGTGTTCTGGACGACGCTCAGGATCAGCCTGATCACGTCTGCTCTTGCGACCGTATTGGCCTATCCGGTTGCGCTGGTCATGGTGAAGAGCCGCCCCCTCGTTACGCGAATTATCACGCTCATCGTCATCGCGCCGCTGGTCGTCAGCGTCGTCGTGCGTGGCTACGGGTGGCAGTTGATCCTGGCGAACGGCCCGAAGGGGATGTTGAACTGGATCCTGATGACGCTGCACATCGTCGATGGGCCGGTATCGGTCCTCTATACCGAGAAAGCCGTGGTCATCGGATCGTTGCATGTGTTCTTCCCGATGATGGTCCTGCCGCTGGCATCCGCGCTCGGCAAGATCGATCGCAATCTGGAGGATGCGGCCCGCGTTCTCGGTGCGCCCTGGTGGAAAGTCTTCCTGCGGGTGACGTTGCCGTTGAGCATGCCCGGTTTCGTGGCGGGCTTCACCCTGGTGTTCTCGCTGACGGCGGGCTCCTTCGTCATCCCTGCCATCCTGGGAGGGGCGTCCGCGATCATGCTGGGCAATCTGATCGAGCAGCAGATTTTCGTCGTGTACGACTGGCCGTTTGGTGCGGCGATCGCTGTGGTCCTGGTGGGTGTCGTTTTCGCGGTCAATGGTTTCTCGATGTGGCTTCTCGAGGGCCGCCGTCTCCGGAGGCCGACCTGATGGACGAGCATTTTTCCGGCTTTGGTGCCTTTGTGCTCTATGCGATCACGACCGCGATGATGGTCTTCATCATGGCGCCGCTGCTTCTCGTTATGGCGGTGTCGGTTTCCGACTCCTATTTCGTGACGTTTCCGCCTCAGGGTTTTACGCTGAAATGGTACTTCAAGGTCCTCGGGGATCGAGACTTCCTGGAGGCGATGCGGCTGAGCATCCTGCTGGCGCTCGGCACGACGGCGGGCTCGCTGCTGCTCGGTGTGCCGGCGTCGTTTGCGCTGGTACGCGGAAATTTCTTTGGCCTGGCGGCCATCAAGGGCTTCCTGCTCTCGCCATTGATTTTCCCCGCCCTGGTGACGGGCCTCGCGCTGCTCCAGGTCCTCACCAAGCTCGGCTCGCAGGATGCGAGGCTGAACCTGCTGATCGGGCACGTTGTCGTGACCTCGCCGTACGTCATCCGGACCGTGGTCACCAGCCTTCAGCTGGTGGACGAGAACCTGGAAGATGCGGCTCGGACGCTTGGTGCGAACCGGCTGTGGACTTTCTGGCGTGTGACGCTGCCGCAGATCGCATCCGGGGTTGCCGCCGGAGGTCTGTTCGCCTTCATGGTGTCCTTCGACAATTACCCGGTCACGATGTGGCTCGCCAATTCCGAGTACTCGCCGGTGCCGCTCGTGCTGATGCGGCAGCTCGTCAACGTGTTTGATCCTTCCGTGCCAGCGATGTCGACGATCATCATCCTAATGGCGATGGTCGGCGTCCTGCTTCTGGAGAAGCTGGTAGGTCTTCGCCGCGCGCTGGCCGCCTGATTTTTACTTCGTAGATGGAGATTGGACCATGAGACTGACGCGTAGAAATCTCATCAAGGCCGGTGCATCCGCGGTTGCTTTCCCGACGATCATCAGCCGGGCGTGGTCACAGGACGCCAAGCAGCTTCATGTCGGCGTCTACAACTCCGCCCTGGGTAAGCTGATCCAGAAGGAAGTCATTCCCAAGTTCGAGGCGGAGTTCAAGTGTCGCGTCTTTACGATTGAAGGAGCGACCCTCTCCAACATCGCTGCACTCCGCGCGACGCGCGATACGCCGCGATACAGCGTCATGATGATGGATGATGTCGGCATCCCGCAGGCGAAGCAGGAGGGTTTGATCGACAAGCTCGATCCTGCCAAGATTCCCAATCTCGCGAAGGTGTATCCGCGCTACATCTTCGAGGATGGCTACGGCGTCGGGTTCTCCATCTCGAGTGCGGCCCTGTTCATCAACCCGCAGGTGACGAAACCAATCGAGAGCTATGAACAGATCTTCGATGCGAAGTATCGCAAGCAGATTCTGCTGAACACGCCGAAAAACACCCAAAGCGTGCTGATGCTCATCGCCGCGACATCGCTCGTGACGGGCAAGCCGTTCAAGGAAGCCCAGTATCTGGT
>NZ_JBANBA010000155.1:0-15355 GCF_059803475.1 Bradyrhizobium sp. UFLA05-89
TCCGTCCCGTCAGCGGCGGAGCCAACCTTCAACCGACATCATGAACCCGAGGGTGGGGGCAGTTCTTCATGACGCAAGGGGGGCAGTTCCGGATGGCGTTTGACAGCCGCAGATGAAACCTCGCAGATCCTTCGCCAGGCCCGACGCTGTCCATGATGGCGGACACGTTGCGAAGTTTGGGTCTTTGTACGTGGACTTACGATGTCCTGCCGATTGCTGATTCGGTCCAGCTTCAACGCGCAGTAGTGATTGAAATTCACAGGCTCGGCGCCCAAGCGCGCGGGGCCGCCAGCATCACGAAAATCTTTATTGAAGTGGCCCCAGCAGATCGGCGAATGAAACGACTTTCATCTGTGCGAAGCCGAACGTTGCTTCGACGCTTGAAGGATGCGGAGCACTACGATCAGTTCTGTACCATCTTTCCACTCTGGCATTGCAAGAGACTAATTCTGTCTGTCGAAGACAGGCGCCTTTCGATCGAGCCGACGAAGCGGCGTGAAACATGGTTTCGGCTCAAATTTGATAGGGAAGTCGTTTCACGGTTGGTCGAGTTTCATCGCCCGACGATAGTGCGGCGTTCCACTCTTCCCGACGATTGGCGTTTTCTAAGTTTCTCCCTCAAGGAGTACCGGGCCGTCATGACGACGCTTCAGTGCATGATGCATGGCTGGTACCTCGTCCGCACGATGCTCGCGAATGGTGGCATGAAAGGCTTGGGTTATCTACCTAAACCCGGCACGGACTTTAATGTGGTTTCACTGCCCATCAAGGTCGGGGATTGGTGCGCCGACTGATACAGCATAATGGCGCCTGATCCAGAGCGCTACCCAAAAGCGGCAACGGTCACGAAACCGACGATGATTCTGCCCCGCGAAGAGGAATAGCCGGCAAGACCTCGGGGCCACCAGTGATGAAGGGCGCTCTTGAAGGGCTTACCATCAATACCGACGGTCTTGGTCCGGCCGACCATAGCGGCTCCTAGCCTTTCAGGTTTCGCGCCTTTTCCGCGTGAGGCATCAGGACAGTCGCAAGCGTCTCGACGACGCCATTTAGAGGACCGGGATCGATTGCGACGTCCTGGATGAAGGCAGCCCATTGCTGGATCTTGGTGGGATCGTTCGCGAACGCCTCGCTGAGAGCATCTGGCCGCTCAGTCGGGATCTGCGTCTTTCTGCGCTCGAAGGTCGCGCGTATTGCGCGCGCGAGCCGGTCATCCTTGAATTCGTATGTCCGGGAGAGCACCCAGATATCGTAGAAGTCCTTCAAGCGCGTATTGGCGAGGCCAAGATGGACCATCGCCTGAAATTTCTCGGCGATGACGGTCTCCGGCGGATACGCGCGAAGCTTGGGAGCCGGTTGATCGAGTAACGGCAAAAGTTCGATTTCGTTGAGTCCAGGCTCAGTCGCGTCGCCATAGCCGATATCGACGACGATCCGCATGCGCGCGCCGTCCATGGTCGCATAGCATTTGAGGCGCAGTCCGCTGTAGCCGGAGTCGTCACGGACCGTATCGACCTCGAGTGTGCCAGTTTCGAAGGTGGCGCCATCGTCAGTTTGTATCGAACCAATTTCCCGAAAGTAGCCTAAGGTAAGTTGCGGATCACTTTCGCCGAAGCCGAGGAGGTCGAGATCGCGTGTCGGTCGATGCGGATCATCGAGCCAATGGCGTAGGAGCATCGCACCTTTGAGGACAAACTTGTCCTGGTACTTGCTGATGCTCAGTCGATAGAGCAGCCGTTCAAGCGCATACTGCGTGAGCAGGAGGTCGAACGGCTCATTGCGCTCTTTCGAGAGATTGAGCAGGCGGGCCCGGACGGAAGCGCCGACATTCTTCAGCGGCTTACGCATTGATGGTCAGCGTCTCAAGGCGCGGCTGAACGGTTTTTTCCCAGATGCCGGCCTCGGCCGCGCACTTTGCGATTTCTGA
Source organism: Bradyrhizobium sp. UFLA05-89 (assembly GCF_059803475.1). NCBI lineage: Bacteria > Pseudomonadati > Pseudomonadota > Alphaproteobacteria > Hyphomicrobiales > Nitrobacteraceae > Bradyrhizobium > Bradyrhizobium sp. UFLA05-89. The sequence continues at coordinate 1,928 of NZ_JBANBA010000155.1, forward strand.
CGGTGTTGCTTTGCGCCGTGGCGTGCGCGAGGCCTGCGGGTGCGTCGTAGAAAGCTTTTTGACGCCGACCGCTCTTGAAGAGATCAACGATCGTCTTGGCCGGCGTATAGATCGGCACTGAAACGCCTTCGATCGTGTGACGTTCGACGCCCTTGTTGAATTCCTTCAGGCCGAAACGCACGATCTGAATACGAGGACCCGTAATCTTGGGTCGCCAGTCGCGCGGACCGATCGCCATCCATACATAGGGTGGGATACGGTCCGTCAACTCATGAAACATGCACCTGGCATCCATTCAACATCGTGGTTGAGGAGGCCTGGCGCGTTTCTAATTTACCTCTCGCCGACCAGATGGCGGAAAAACGGCCGGGCGGCCCGTTTCCGCCAAGCATTCCCGTCGGCTTTGCGCAGATCCATACGAGCAACCGCGGCTTCGACGCAATCGGAAAGCTTGCGGATTTGTACCGCTTCGAGCCGCCATCCTTGCAGAACAGGATTTCGAAGGAGACCTACGCACGACAACAGCATCGGCACCGGGCGCTGGATCGCGTTTGTCCTGGCAACCGCGCTGTCCCGGCCTGTAGGCAAGGGAGGGAGGCAAGGGTCCGCCGCCAGCTCGCTAAATTCACAAGAACGGTTGCGGCGTATAAACGACCCGCTTGCCGGCGCCATCGATCTGTGCAAGCTTAAGTTGCTTTGTCGATATTGAGTGATGTCTTTTTTTGGCTTCGTATGCCTGCGATGAGCCGCTTTTGTAGAGTCCTATTGTTTGCCGTTGTCCTGGCGGCACCGCTGCGCTTCAGTCATCTGGCGCGCGAGCTCAAGCCGCCCTGCCCGCGGGCATGAGCAAAGAAGAGTCATTCGGGACGGTCCTGAAGGCCTCGAAGTGGGAGCGCCTGAACATCCAGGTCTGCTGGGAAAATCCCGTCAAAGAAGACGCACCTTACCGTTTGATCGTGCGGTCGGCCGCGGAAGAGACCTGGCAACGGTACTCCAAGATCATGTTCGAGGGTTGGGGAAAATGCGAGAAAGACACGTCCGGCATCCACATTCGTATCGCGGATGAGGGAGCGCATACGAAGGCACTTGGCAGATTTCTCGACCAACGCCCCGATGGCATGGTCCTCAATTTTACTTTTAAGAAGTGGAGCAAGAGCTGTCAGGCGACACGTGAATTCTGTGTGTATGCCGTCGCGGCGCACGAATTCGGGCACGCCCTGGGCTTTACCCATGAGCAAAACCGCGATGACGCTCCGCCCGAGTGCCACAAAGATGCCCAAGGTACGGACGGCGACTACAAGGTTACGAAATACGATCCCCAATCAATCATGAATTATTGTAATCCGATATGGAACGGCGACGGAAAACTGAGCGATCTCGACAGAGATGCGCTGCAAACCTTCTATGGAACGCCTGGCTAGCGCTTTTGACGGCGGTAAGCCTTCCGGTCAGCGCCCTCGCTGACGCGGCTGCGGTCAGGGTTGCCGGAAAATACGATGCCCGCGTCGCCCACGTGGAGACGATTGGAACGCTATTCAACGACAAGCAGGACGTCGGAGCCGGCTCGGGCCTTTTGATCGGCGAGACGCTGGTCATTACCAACAACCATGTTGTTCCGGATGCGAACAACTACAAGAAGCTGGACATATTTATCCGGCTCAAGTCGCGGCTGAACAATCCGATATCCGCCACCGTGCTGGCGCGCGATACGCAGCGCGACCTCGCGCTTCTGCAGTTGGGCACGCCCGTGTCGGATGCCGGCGGGAAACGTTGCCCCGTACCCATCGTCGTGAAGCCGTCCCAGGCTCCAACGGGCACCACGGCGCTCGTCCTTGGCTTTCCGCTCAACCAGGACCTCAGCCTCTCGAGCGGCTTGGTCAGCAACCATGGCTCCCCTCCCAAGGAGATGCGGTGGCAGACCGATACCGTGATGAATCCGGGCAACAGTGGAGGGCCTGTCTTCGAAGACCATGGTTTTCTGCTGGGTATCGCCGTCGGCGGCGTTGTTCAGTGGACGTTTGGCGGCGAGACGCGCAACGTAAACGGCGTGAACTTTTTCATCCCCGCGTCGGAAGTGGTTGCAAGCCCGTTGTACCAGCACATCAACGACATCGCGGAGGACAAACGCTGCTGGCGGGTCGCTCAGGAGGAGCTCGTTGTCGATGCCAATACCTCCATCGCGGTCGACCCAAGTTCTTCGAAAGCGCTTTTAGGCCCGGCCAAGCTCGATCGAAGCTTCACGGTATCCGAGACCAAGGACGATCATCCGGTCGCGCTGGCGTCGCATTCGCGCAACTACCAATCCCGTTTTGCCGCTGAGCCCGGCTACAAGATTGTCGCGTGTACGCCAAAGCCAGAGAGCGCCAATCATGCCAATGACATCACGTGCAACATTGAGAGCGGTGGAGGGGCGGCCGTCTTTGCGTACCGACTGGAGAGCGGGCCCGCGGTCGATCGCTGGCGCGGATGGTGGGCTGGTTATGTGACATTGCGACAGGAACGCATCGCGGCGGACGGCTTGCAATAGGAAAGAAGGTCGGAGCATCGGACTTGATTGCATGGGGAAGCAATCTTTGGCGATGCAGGGGTCGGGGACGAACACGTAAGGGGGCGGATGTGGTACGATTGCAGCAACTGGCGCTTGCGCTTGCAGGTGGGCTCCGCGGATGCGCCATCATGCCCGACATTGCACCAGACTGGGCGTTGCCGATGCGGGATATCATGCTCCATTCGGCGTGCGAGCTTCAGGATGCGCTGGGCACGCTCGACCGTGAAGTGCCACACGAACTCTTCAATGCGCGAAACTGGAAGATCGCGGTCACCCTCAATCCAAAATCGGAAGCGGATTTCGTCCCCGGCGCCGGTCTGACCCGGAAGGTGCCCGCAACGGCGACGACGCGTTTCTCGAACTGGGTCGTGGGGAGCGGCAACGGTGTCACGCTCGATATGCGAGGCAACCGCACGGGAAGCGTCGACTTCAACTTCGACTCCGAGAAACTCATTCTCGATAGCGCCCTACCCTGCGAGAAAGAGACGATCTCTTATCATTCGCTGACAAAGAACCTGGCGATCAAGGATTGGCTATACCGTTCAGTACAGGCCACCGCCACCGCCGGCTCAACGATCGACAACCCGAAATTCACGGCCCAGGTCGTGGTGAAGTTCAACGGCGCGGCAAGCTACACTTACACATTCCCGCCCGGCACGGACTTCCTGACGCTTGGAGGGTACCTGCAGCTCGACGAAACCTTGAGCATTGTCTTCACGAAGAAACCGGCCGTCGTAGCCAAGTATGACCTCGTGACCCTCCCGGAAGGAGGCGCGGGGTTCAAACGAAATCGGGCACGCCAGGTAACGTCAACCATTTCGGTTCTTGAAGACCAACAAGTCTCGCTGCAACAGATTCGGCAACAATTGCAGAATCTGCGGGCAGTTGGCCAATAAGGGGTTCACCATGGCGGATTCACTCCCGACGACTCTGCTGATCTTGTATTTTGTTGGACAACCGCCGCTGGATCCAGCAGGCATCGCGAAGGCCGATCTGGAGACGAAGATCAACTGGACGCTCCAAAGCACGAGCCAGGTAGAAACACGCAGCCCTGAGGCGTGCCGTGCCATCGGCAATCAGCTCATCGCAAGGATGGACAAGGTCAATACCATGACGGTGCGCGCCTATTGCTTGTGCGCCGACGAGGCTGGTGCCGTCTGCAAAGGGACGGAAGAGATGGCTCAGGACCGGGATGCAGAGAACAAGGGAGCCCGGAAGGCAGAGAAGTCAATAGTAGAGGCCCTTGGCCGTACTTTGGCGACTCAACAGCGCCCCCGCCAGAAAAACTGATGTCGCGCGACTCATGATATGTGGGACCGCCTCCGCGTCCAACATTGTTCCAGAGGCCAACTCAAGGGCGCAAGGGAATTCGCCGTAGCCAGATCTAGCTCGCGTCAGATCCACTCGTTTCGATAGCGCGTTCGACCTCGTCGGCGAGGATGCTCAGGTGAGCGGCAAGGCGAGCGAAGAGCTGGCGCTTGCGGTCATCGGTTGCCAGATCGCGGATGGAGGCACATTCCGCGGCGTCGGCACGGAGCTTTTCTAACCTCGCATGCAGCTCTGTCATCGGCGTGGTGGCTCCTGTCCTGCTACCTGCAAGGAGGTTGGCATGCTCGGTCGATGAACGGACTTTCGGGCTCCCCCTCGGCAGTTTTATCTTGCTTTCCGACCGCTTCAAACGCCTACGCGGAACAAGCCTGTTTGCTATCATGCGCACAGGGTTGCGCATGCAATCCGACTAGGCCCGCGCGAGCGGGGATAGGCAGTCAAGGCCGCCGTTTACGGCGCTCGTCTCAGCCTCTGCAGTATTTGTGGGAGATGACTTCCGCGCAGACGTGGAGGGAGCGCTATCCGCCGGGTTCAGTCACGTTTACTGGTTCGACACGGGTGACGTTGCGCAAATAGACGTGCCTCATGCGATCTTGCGGGTTCGTAATTTCCCTGAGTTGACAGAGCATCTGCTCTAAAATTGAAGGGATTCCATTTTGTGCGCTGCCGGATCAAGTTGTATCCTCGGCTAAAGCCGGCGTTCCACCGCGGACACGCTTGAAAAAGATTTCATCCAACAGTCGACGGTGCCAGACGCGTCCGAAAGACATCTCCGATTCCTCTTGAGATGAACCGCGCCGCCCAGCATAAACGCCGAGCAACCAAGGTTCAGGATATGTCGGCGGCGTCTGGGCTGGTAGCCCCTTGGGATTGGTCAATTCCTGCCCTAAATAAACTACAGGCGAGCCCGACATTCCGTGGCGGGTTGCTGCGTCGACAAAGAAAATTGGTAGATCGTTATCGATCGCGACGAGCGGTTCCGACGCGATCGAACCACGCTTCCAGATTGGAAGTACGCCTTGCAGGGCCAAGCCCAATGGAAACCCCAGAATGAAAACGTCAGCGCCCACCCGTGCGTATCCGTATTCGTAATTTTGGGCCTTTCCCTCTTTATCCATGTTAACCAGAACGGAAGCACTGAAGGCAGCGATCCGATCTTTTTCGTCTTCGTAGCTCGGCATCCAATCGTTGAGAAAGATCACTCCGATGTCGACCTGCTGCGCCTTACCTTCCTGATTACGGAACCCCTTATGTTGGCACCAGGTGGGACAGCCGTCTTTAATCACCGGAAGTTGGAGCTCCCGAAATCTTCCTAGACCCTGCGAGCGGTCTTGTTCGGTCCAATGGCATTTCAGTCGGGTCGGGAAACGACCGTGTTCATCCAACGGTTTTTCAGTGACGGCATGCTTACCAGATAGGACGTGCCAATTCGTGACGAGCGCATGCGTCTGCCCGAATTGGTAGAAAAATCCCGTCGCTTTGGGCAGGGGAACGTCATGCCAAAACGGCTCAATTCGCGTCACGCGCATCGAATTTTCGTTCACACTCATTTCGAGCTAACCTCAAATACCTAGCTGAAGACGCATTCTCGCTTCGGACCGGGATCAGATCCGGTTCCGGTTCATAAATTTTAGAATTATCAATAGATTGATCGACTTTACATATTTTTAGCTGCGGCTTGGTATGATATAAAACGTCGGATATAAACATCCTATACCCGACATATTGTATCGCCATGACAAAGCCATCGTCGACCCAACAAGACCGAGCCATCAAACTCCTCAAGGAGCGCGGCATCGCGCGCCCGTCCGAGCTCGCCACGGTTGGCGTCACACCCGCGACAATCGCCCGCATGAAGCAAAAAGGCATTGTCGTCCAACTCGGGCGCGGCCTCTACCAGCTTCCCGACACGCCCATCGACACGCATCACTCCCTCGCCGAAGCCGCCAAGCGCGTGCCCAAGGGAGTCGTCGCGCTGACCTCTGCGCTCGCGTTCCATGAGCTAACCGATACTCTCCCCTCGATGGTCTGGCTCGCTATCGGTCCCAAGGACCGCCAACCTCTTTCAACCAATCCGCCCATGCAGTTCGTTCGCTTCAGCTCGGAGCGCCTTCAGGAGGGCGTCGAGACGCATATCATCGAAGGCTGCCCGGTAAAGATCTTCAGCCCAGCCAAGACAGTGGTCGATCTTTTCCGCTATCGGCGTCGCGCCGGGACACGCTATCGTCACAGTACCGGCCTCAACCTCGCGCTCGAAGGTCTGCGCGAGGCGCTGCGAACCCGAAAGGCGAAGCCCGCGGAGATCGCGGATTTCGCGCGCAAGGCCGGAGTTTGGAAAGCGATGAAACCCTATATGGACGCGATGACCACGAATGGCTAACCAACCCAAAAATGTCGGTGCCTCGGTCCGTGCACGGCTGCTTGCGCTCTCCAAGGAACGCAATCAGCCCTTTGATCTTCTCCTCACTCGCTACGTGCTTGAGCGACTGCTTTATCGTCTCGGCTCGACCGACTACCGCAATCGCTTTGTTCTCAAGGGCGCTATCCTACTCGCGACCTGGGTCGATAACCAGTTTCGACCGACGCGCGACCTCGACCTTCTCGGCCAGGGCGATCCCGATCCAGAAGCACTCCTGGCGATCTTCAAGGAGATTGCCGCCGCGGACGCCGCCGACGGCGTTAGCTTCAATCCAGCCAGTTTCACCGTCGACCGCATCCGCGACGAAAACGAATACGGCGGCGTCCGGATCAAGGGTAATGCCAAGGTCGACAACGCCCGCGTTCGTGTGGTGATCGACATCGCGTTTGGCGACGCCATCGAGCCCGGTGTGCAGGAGACCGACCTGCCCGTGCTGCTGGATTTCCGGCGCCAAAGCTGCGCTCCTATCCGCGCGAGAGCGTCATCGCTGAGAAGTTCCAGGCGATGGTCGTGCTCGGCCTTGCTAATACGCGCCTGAAAGACTTCTACGACGTCTGGGTTTTGATCCGCTCTTACAAGTTCGAGGGCGACACCCTGGCCCGCGCCATCAAGGCGACCTTCAAGCGACGTAAGACTGAAATTCCCACCGCACCGCCGGACGCGTTCACGACTGCCTTCACCGAGGACGCCGGCAAAAAGGATCAGTGGGCGGCGTTCACCAAGCAGGTCGCGGTCGATCCGGGCACCCTGACAGATGTGGCAAAGACGCTCGCAGAATTTCTGCTGCCGCGGGCGAAAGAAGCCCTTGCCCTGAAAGACGAGGAGAAGCCGACTTAGCCGGGATGATCATGATGAGCATGCCGATGATCATCGCGATGACCAGCAGCAGCAGCAGCACGATCAGCATCAAGATCATCATCGGCACCGACGGCACCGTCCGCGCCAGCAGCACCGGCACGTGCTGATCATCGACATGCCGATCATCGGCATAACTCTTCGCTAGGGAAAACATCCGCGACGAATTTGAAGGCTGACGAAGCACATGCAATGCTTTTCCATGTCAGATCCATGTCAGATGGAGCGCTTCGGAACGCATGCGAACCGCTTCCGGAATTTGTCGGAATGCGTGGAAATACAGGGGATAGAAAAAACGCTCTGTTGCGCCTGTTCTGAGATGAAAAAGCCCGCTAGAGGCGGGCTAATTCTTTGAATTTATTTCGAAATCTTGGTTGCGAGGAAAGGATTTGAACCTATGACCTTCAGGTTATGAGCCTGACAGAGTCAAATGGCCTTGACGGCTTCCGATGGCGGCAGAGATCCGATCAATAGCTCGAGAATATCTGACCCATCTATCTAGTCCGCTCATCGCCTCGTATTTTGTCGCGCCCCTCTGCATCAACGTCCTGCTTTGCGTCTTTCCGCCGGCTACTGGCCAGCTCCGAAAGGTCTCTCTTCAGAGCATGCCGACGCGTCTCGACAGCGGGCATATCGTTGACGAATTGCCTAATTTGGCGCGCGAGCTCGTGATCCGCTGCCCTTCCGGAGCGCTGTAGCTCGGCCGCATACTCCAGATATCGCCGCCTGATCGCGTGTTGGCGTGACTTAATCTGTTCGTCCCAAGGATGTTTGGCAGTCCTGCCGCCCCTCACCTCCGAAAGCACCTCTTTACGGGCGATCCGATCGACATCGGGCGTGATCTTTCGCTTGCGCAAAACGAGCACCGCTCCGCGATCAGCCTTTCGAACCCTTCCGCGCGTCCGCCGCGGCGTTGCCTCCGCCGCGATCCCGCGAAGCCGGAGTTCGCCAGCGAACCGTTCCCGCCAGGCCTGAAGATCCGCTTTGCGGGGGTTGAGGCGTTTGCCGTCATTGCCCAGAGACCGAACGGTCATGTGCACGTGGGGGTGCTTGTCGTCGAGGTGCTGGACGAAGACGTAGTCGTGATTGTCTCCGAACGCTTCGATGGCAAATGCGCGGGCTGAATCCTTGACGGCGACGGCATCGGTGCCAGCCGGCATCGATAGAATGATGTTGACCGAGAGCGAGCCATCGCGGCGGCGCTTGTCGTCGAGACCTGCATCATCCTCCCAGCGTTGCTGTAAGTCTTTCAATCCGGAACGACCCGCGAGGGTCGCACCCTGCTCTGTTTCCGCATCGAGCTCGCCGTTTCGTGTGATGTATGCAAGATGTGACTTGAGATGCGCCACGTCCTTGGTGCGACCGGTGATCTTGACCATCACCTCTGGTGCTCGGCGGACGATACGTTCGAGCTTTGCACGCATCGCCCGCGTGAGGCGACCAGGAGAAGCCGGGTCGGGGATATCCCACTCGGCCAGCCGCGGGCGCCGATTAGGCGTTTCCCAGACATACGAGATCGGCGGTAGATCGGAGGCTAACCCGGTCGGCCGCGGTGAGCGCCGGCTCATCGCCGTCCATCCCAATAATCCGCGTTGCCATTCAGCGCATTACGTAGTTGCGCCAGCTCTTTTTCGATGACGAGTTTGGCCTCCTGAATTGCGGACAGATCGGGCTCAACCGCCCTGCCCTGCAGCACCCTGGCGTTCGCCGCGCGCGCGATCTGGTTGATGTTGCCGCCGATCCGGTTGAGCTCGCGAACAATCGCGCGGAGCGCCTCGTGCTCGCCTGGAGAATGCTGCACAGGTGATGCCAACCGCGAGCGCACCAATGCAACGATCCAGCCGGTTCGGGTCATGCCGCGCTGATGTGACAGTTCCGCGAGCTGCCGCATCTCGCTCTCGCGAAACCGCACCGTCACCTTCTCCGGCCGTCCGACCGGCACCGCCAAGATGCGCGGCGCTGGTGCAGCTAGTGCATCAGCAATGAGACGCCGCAGCAGCGCGGATTTGCCACCCTGGGTCGCCGCAAAGGCTGAGAACTCCGCCGCGAGCTCGTCTGGAACACGCACCGAGATCAGAGCCATGCAGTCCAATCCCAACCGCGATGTAATACATCGCTGGCGCGAAGCCTATCCTGCACTAGAAAGTGCGAATCTCTCCACCCCCTCGATGTTGGTTCAAACCAACCGGCTCGGCAATCAAAGCTCGGCATTTGCTGCAGGTGAGATCCAACCCAGGTGACGATCGATGCGCAACATTCCTCCGGGAGTGGCGCAGCCATCACCGCTAATCTTTGCATTGCTCGAACGCTGCGCGTGCGGATCGGCAACACGGGCACCGAGCACGTGGGCCGCGGCTTTCCAGCAGCCTCCGGCCTCTCTACGGCGCTATGGGGGGCGCGTTCGGCCTCCGACTGCTGCGCTGACGCGCCATCCTTCGGATGGGAAATCCGCTCTACTGGCGCACCAGGCGCAGCAGTATTTCTGAGGAGACAGTCTAAGGCCAGCTTATGCAAAAATGATCTCTTCGATCGTGATGGTCGATGCCGGCACCTCTTCCGCTTCCTCTGCGCCATCGACCAATAGCACGGCATGGCGTGAGCCTTGAGACGCGACCCGATCGACGAGAAGACAGCCGGCGCGATCTTGGTGGCGCACTCTGATCGTCACTGATGAACTAATTCGCTCATTTCGATGGACCGAAGAGTTGGAGCACTTTTCCGCGGCGGCCGTTACACGGTCTCTCTCTATGGGTCGCAATGCTACTTGCGGTGCGATCGGACCTCGTGCCGATTGAGTTCCAGCGGCACCTTCACCATCAGCATGGGAGTCGCCAACTTTGCTGCGAATTTTGCGAGCCAGCTGGCGGGCGTGGGCGTCGGTGAAGCTTTCCCGTGCTGCACATATGGTCTCGACGGCGTTGGGCTGCTCACGCCAAGCCTGATAGAGTTCATAGACAGCACGGATTGACGAGCCGGCAAGCTTCGACCGGAGAAATTCCGGCATACTTTGGACCGACGCGTAGCGAGACACCCAGTCCCTGGGCTTGCCGAGCTTGCGCGAGATGTCAGCCTGGTTATCGCCCCGCTCCAAGCGGTCCGCTACGAATGCCGCAATTTCGAGAGCGTTGAGGTCGTCGCGCTGGATATTCTCGATCATCTGAACATAACGATCCGCAGAACGAACGGCATGAACGAAGGCCGGGATCTCACGGAGCCCGGCGCGTTTGGCAGCACGATACCGCCTCGAGCCTATGACGATCACGTACCGGCTTTCGTTAGTCCCATGCCGCAGCACAATCGGTTGCAGCACGCCATGCTGAAGGACAGATTCGGCAAGCTCCTCGAGCTTCTGTTCGTCGAAGCTGCGACGGGGCTGGTCCGGATCTTCGTCAATGCGGTCGATGGCGATGCAAGTCGGTTGCCCGACTGCGGCGACACCGTCTTCCGCGGCGTCGATGAGCTGCTTAAAGCTGAGATCAAGCGCCACGTGCCGTCTCGTTCATCTGCGCGACGATCTTGGCGAGAACATCACGGATTTCGCGACCAGCCTCCTGCGCGGAGCGGCGCTTGAGCTTCCAGACCGGCAGGCGTTCCGCGACGGCCTCAGCGTAGCCGTCCCTTGCCACGATCTGGCCCGGGAACACATACTTGCCGGCCTCGCGCAAGAGTTGCTCAAGATGCGTTCGTTGACGAGGCGATTTCGTATTGAAGTTTGAAGGCAACAACCCGAGGAACTTCGTATCCTGGCGGCCATAACGCCTCTGCACGCCGATCACGGTCTGCATCAGACCTTTGACGCCCTTGATCGAATAGTCCTCCAGATAGATGGGGGCCAGCACATGCGACGCCGCAACCAAACAGCCGACACTGCGCAGTCCAAGTGATGGCGGCGTATCGATGACGCAGGCATCGAACTGATCCGACGCGATGGCGAGGTTCTCTTGCAGAGTCGTGATGGCGGCGGCATTGCTACGATCGAGATCAGTCAGCGAGCTATCGGCCGGCGCAAGCGTTAGACCTTCGCCTTCACGAGAGACGACCCGTGTCCCCGGTTTGAACAGATCCGCGGCGAACGTTGACCCGGCGTAGTGCCTCAACGTATCCGATGCATTGCTCTGCGCATCCACGTCGATCACGAGAACGCGGAGATTCGCTTCCGCCATGAACCAAGCCAAATGCACAGCAAGTGTCGTCTTGCCGACCCCGCCCTTTTGATTGTTGATGACAATGGTCTTCATCTCAAAATCCGGGATGGGTCTTGCGACGCTGGGTTCATGTCCTCGTCCATCGTTTCGTGGAGGTGTTGGTTTGAACCAACAGACGATCGCGAATCCGATCACCGGAACGATCCCGAAATTCACCCGGCGAATCCCCTGCCAGAAGAGTCAGGTCAGTCCACAACCATCGGAAGGAACAAATTCTGGCAAGCGCGACTGGGACCGTGCTCGTTGCTGGACCACTGCTGTCGACACGGTCGCGAGAGGATCGCCACGCGAATGCGCGGAGACCGCTTGCGGGCTCCGGGAGCGCCGCCGGGCGGCGCGAGTAGAGCTGTCCCCCGAGGGGCTCGCCCAAACGATTAACGCAGTATCACCCGTAGGCTGGCCTTATTGGCCGGGAGCCCACTCTCCTTCTTAAGCATTGGCACCTAGTCAAGTTCGGCCAATTCGAGGGTTTCGCATACACTGGATGAAACTCGTGTCTTGGGACTTAGGCGTTCTCAGTTTTATGCTTCTGCTCGCTGACATTATAGGCATCTGGAGAGCAGTTGCAGCCTACCGAGTTCTAGCTGTCGTAATCATAGCTCAGGCCGTTATGTCCTCTCTGTTGTTGCCAGATCCTCGTAAGGATTGGATTGCGCCCGCAATAGCCACGGAATTGGGCGCGCTTTGTGCCCTCGAAAGGGAACGCGCCTCGGGTGCAAAGGCTCTAGACCCGGCGACAGACCAAGCAATCGTCGGGAAAAGCCCTATTCTGCAACCGCTCCGGAAAACTTGCCAATCCTTGCAGAGTAGCGCTGCAGATCGCTGATCTTCCATTCAGCATCGCCGCATCGAGCCATCCGCGAAGCCGAACCTGTTCAGAGAAGTTTCGCTGATCCGCAATTGGGGCCGATCGGCACGAATGGCCAGACCGTGGTGCAGACCTTCGACGGCAGTGCAGAGGCAGTCGAAGCGTTCGGATGGCTGGAGCATCCCAAGCGGAGGCGCGGTTACGCTGCAATGGACGGAAGGCTGCCATAGTCCGACAATTTTTCGCGGATTGCGGCACTGCTTGTGATGCCGGCTCTATCTGTTCCACGGCCTTGATGTCAGACGAGCAAAATTGAAACAAGACGGAGCTCTCCGATGACGACTGCCAATGAGATTGCCGAAAAAATTGCAGCCGAGAACGACCTGACAAAAGCTCAGGCCAAATCCATCGTCGATAGTGTGTTCAAGGCCATCGCTGATGCGGCCGTGAGGGGAGCCGAGACGAGCCTTCCCGGGTTCGGCAAGTTCAAGGTCAAGGATAGCCCCGCCCGCGAGGGCCGCAATCCGTCGACCGGCGCAACGATTGCGATCGCAGCTTCCAGAAAGCTGACGTTTACGCCTGCCAAAGCCATCAAGGACGTTCTGAACGGAGGAGCGGCCTCTAACGACGGTACATCGTAAGACGCAAGACGAGGGGGGCTTATGCCCCCTCTTCGGCTGCAAGCGCTTCGTCGCGTTGGCGGATGAGTTCGGCCAGTTCGCGTTCGAGCGCCTTGCGCTCTGCCGGCGTGAATACGCAGTCGCGCAGTTCGGCTCGCAATTCTTCAATGATGTCGATGTTCATGATCGCCTCTCCGGTCGAAGGGAAGCAGGCCCCGCCTTGCGGCGGAGCCCACTGACTGAGCTTCAGTCCCGGTTCGGCCGAGACCAGATCAGCTGGAGACCTTCCGCACCTTCGACCTCGGTCAGGGTGGCGTAGATCGGAGCCGGGAAGCTCGGATCGTCCAGCTTGACGGAGAGGTAGTCGCGCTCGGTGTCCTTGGCGGTCTTCTGCCAGGCCGCGCCCAACTCGACGTTGCCCGAGTAGATGCGGAAGTGCGGGCCCTTGTCGGAAGGGTTGTCGACGCGGATCAGCTTGGCCTTGACGTTGAGGTTGAGCGTCTTGATCGCGCCGGAGAAGCCGTTGCCCGTGGAGGTGAAGGTGCCGATGGTAGCCATTGTCTCATTGTGCGCCAGGAGTACTGGGTGGGATCCGGTACGCGCATTCAATGCCCCCGCAGGGTGGAAGACCCTGCCCTCAACGT
>NZ_JBANBA010000156.1:0-15291 GCF_059803475.1 Bradyrhizobium sp. UFLA05-89
GCGCCACCGACCTGATTCGGTGACGCTGCCCCAGTCATCGGCGCGGAATCCTCCGGTAACATTCTCGATGAGGCAATACGGGGGGTCAATTTTGGACGCCGATCCCCCGGCTTAGGGGGTCAATATTGCAGGCCGAATGACACCTTGCCGTCCGACGTGATCGCATGTAGGGCGTGGTGACATGCAGCCAGATCAGGAAGTCGGAACCCTTCGGCGCTTCGGCCACGGTGTGCGCGAGGCCGCAGCCGAACACGTCGATGTCCCGCTTGTCGCGGGCCACCTCGATGTCGCCAGCGACCGGCGTGCGATTGACGCAGACGGTTAGCCGCATGTCCGCGTCCACCTTGACCCACGCCTCGACGACGAACGGAATCGCGGCGCGCGGTTCGGTGCCGAACGACGCGACTCCGCTCGACGTGCCATAGGCCCGGTCAGGAAACAGGTCAGGACCGACCGCGCCGAGCCGCCCCGGCTTGACGGGTCGTGCTTCGTCCCGCGCGATCTCTAGTAGCCGCACCGCGTTCTCGCGGCTGATCTCGATGCAGGCCATGCGGCTCAGTCCGGCCGCGCCGACGATGTCACCCGCCCGGCCGCCGGTACAGCCATCGAGGCGCGCGACCAGCTCGCGCACGGGAGTATCGCCGCTCGCCAACAACAGCTCGTGGAATTGCGGGGCGTCGTACCAGTACGGCGACGACTTGCCGGCGTAGGATAGTCCTCGCTGCATCATGATCGCGATGGCCGCCCAGTTGAGCGCGTTGGCGTCTTCCGGGATGGCCGGGCCGAATCCGATCTCGATCCGGCTGCCGACCGGGACATCGACCGGCGTCACGCTGACGACCGTGGTCGAGCCGTCGCTTTCAGGACGAAGCTCGATCCGGCGATTGCCCGTGGAGACGACAAGGAAGCCGCCCGATGCGAGGACCGCGCCAGCGACCACCCGCAAGCCGTTGCCGAGCGCGCCGCGTGTCGGCAGCCGCAGGAGCTTGGTGGAGAGCATCGGCCGGTTGATGCTGAACAGCCGGGCGATGTCGTCCGGGGTGCCGTCGAAGCCGGGACCGTCGTCCTCGACGAAGTAGCCGCCGCCGGACAGCTCGCCGATACGGACGAGGGCTCCGGTGTCGAGCGCGTTGTCGGCCAGCTCCTTCAGGATCAGACGGCGCAGCCTGTACAGAGCGACACCAGCCTTTTGCTGCAGCCCCTCGACAGTCCGGAAGCTGGTCCAGTCGGCACGCTCGAACATTTTCAGATTTTCGATTGGCGGTGAGCAAGCTAAATCAGGGGTCAGGATTTTGAAGATCGTAGCGTCGGCAACGCCAACGGCGAGACGTTGATGCATCAACGCAGCCCTGCAAGGCTGTTACACATCGTGGTGGCGTATACAGCGGTCTATTTGAAGCTCGTTGGATAGTGCATACGACCACTTCGCTTCGCGCGCGGTGACGCCCCAAGCCGATCACACCGCCAGACACGCGAGAACCGCCGAAGGTCGCAACTCCTTCAGCGGTCCATATGCGTTGCGATGCGTCGCCTTGCGTGGCGTTGCCGTGCCTAGTTGGTTGATCGCTCGCTTTGCGCTCGCCTTTGGACGCTCGCCGTTTCTGACATGGTCCCGAGGGACAGGGTCGCTTCTGGCTCTGGTCGCTTTCGGCTCTGGACTGGTGCGAGAAACCGCCTCGGATCAACCGTGGACGATGCTACGCCGAGGCGACCATGCGTCAAGAACGGCGAAAATCCGGCTACGACGTGATGACGTGCGAATTTTCACTGACGCGCGAACAGGTTCCTGTCGCTGATACGAACACGTGTCGTATAGACCGCGCAAAAAATAAAATAATGTCAGCGCTGCTGCGCACGTCAGCACTGCTGAACGTCACTGCGTCGTATACGTGATGCGTCAGGCTATAAATTGCGCGGCCGATCAGGCGGGTTGCGAGAAATCCCGCCTAAGCCGCGCGAGCCAGCCCCGCCCGTGCGCCGAATCCATTCGGCCGCCACCGAAACCGGTCGAGGCGTCATCGCGCTCAGCGGCCTCGCCAAGCGATCCAAGACGCCACGCAGAAAATCTGCGTTTCGACCTTGTAACGACACTGCTGTTACAACCTTGATCGCCGCAAAGTGGGAGCACCGCCATGCCCATCTTCGCCATCGCGTGGACTAGCTCACCGAGGACCATCACCGCGACGCTATGGGAACGGACGCTGATCGAAGGCCGGCCAGTGTCGCGGCGCGTCTGCAAGCTCGGCGAAGTTGGCGAGGCCGAACAGTTCTGGCACGACGCCCGCGCCCGACTCGGCCGGCTGCATCGCCTCACTGGACGCGACCGCGATGACATCGAGGCCATGATCGCGGCCAAGGTGCCGAGGCCGGTAGGCACGAGTGGTGAGTCCTAGCGTCGTCGGCGGTTGCCGGAGGAAAGTAGCCAATTGACGGCTGCAATGGCGCATCCAACGAGGAGTGTATAGACCACGACCGCGAAGAAGGTGCCGGGAATGAAATACCCGAAAGCAACCATCGCAATCAACAGAAGTGCCGTTAAGGCTACGTAATTCCGGCGCGGCATCATGGTCGGGGTCTTGGCCTTCAACTTCTCGTACCGCCACGCGCTTTCGATAAAAGTTGCTAGTGCTATCAAGACCGTTATCCCGGCAATTCCAATGAAGATGCCGCCACAGGTTTCGTCGCAATGGCCGCCACCACGGGCTATTGCAGGGTGAGCCATGGACGAAAGAAGCATTAGTGATGCTGCGATAGCCAATCGCATGTTTGTTCGCCCCTCTCAAACCCGCCAACGTCTAGCACAATATGCCCCGCGAGGCTCACAGCGCGCCCCGCCCATGGGTCAATCCGACTCACCACTACAGACACCGGAGATCGCGCCGAGGCATCCCATCACCGTGCGCTGAGCGCGCATCCGATCAGAGGCCCGCATCAGCCGCTGCGCGGACAGGCGCTGCGGGCGCGCTAATCGCGAGCGTTATTTCTTGGTCGCGTCCTCATAGACCTTCGCGCAGACTGCCGAATTTTGGCCTCCAAACGCTGACCGCGTGTAGACGCCGAGGATAGCAAGAGCAGCCGCCTGATACGGCACATCCGGGTCTGCGCCTATGACGAGTTGGATGGCTCCCATTGAATCTTCAAAGCCAACACCGCGACACATGCCGACGTATGCGAACCCGGCTGCAGCCCTCTTGGCAAGAGCCGCCGTCTGTTCGTCGAGGCGATAGTGGCTGACAATCTGCTGTATTGGCCTGTCGATTGTGAGTGACATATCGTCGGGCACGGTGATCGCAGCAGCCATTGCCGCAGCCGATTGAGCACAAAGGACAACTAAAAAGGCGACCCGAGTTAATTGGACCATGGATTCTCCCCCCATCGAATGTCATCACACCCTGCCAAATGCCGGACGAAAGCCCTCTACGACATTGTTTCGCAGCGACGGCATGGGCGGTATATTGCACTTTTCGAGATTCGGCCCGACCCCCGATCGGGCGAAGTTGTCTTTGAAAGAGGATATGGCCGGTGGCTTTTCCGCGATTTGAATACACTATGGGCGACGTACGTCGAGCGGGCGAGGCCCTAGCTGGCGACCTTATCTGGACCGACGAAACGGCCGAGTCCATCAGGCAGGTTTTTCGGGTCGCCAATAACTATCGCGACTCCCACGCGCTTCCGATGCACAAGATCAGGCGTGCGCTCGCAGGCCAGATCAGACGGGAGAAAGTTGCCGGCGGCTTTACGGTCGCGCGCCTGAAGCGCATGCCCTCGATCAGAAGGAAGCTGCGTGCGATCTCGTCCCACCTGAATCAAATTCAGGATTTGGCTGGTTGCAGAGCGGTGCTTGAGTCCATCGATGATGTCGGCAGGGTCGTCTTGGCAATGCGTGCGCTTCCGACCCACATCCTGCACCGCGAAGACCCGTACATCATCGAACCGAAGCCGGACGGGTATCGCAGTTACCACATGGTGTTCAAATTCAAGGGGCGCGGTGACGAAGAAGTCTACAACGATCGCCGTGTCGAGATTCAGATCAGAACCCGCTTGCAGCACTCGTGGGCGACCGCTGTCGAGGCAGTCGGGTTGTTTCGCGGCGAAGACATGAAAGCGGGACAGGGCAGCCCAGAATGGCGGAAGCTGTTTAAGCTGATGTCGGAAGAGTTCATGTTGTTGGAGGGATGTGCGCAGGAGGATGATGCCCGCCGTCCGCGGCTAGAGGAGATCAAGGCGTTGGGCACGCAACTGAACGCCGTGCAATCGCTCGAAGACCTTCGCCAAGCGGTGAAAACGACTGACAGCTACGTTTTCGACCCGAACAACAAGCCCGACTATTTTCTGATTCAGTACAACCGCGCCCAAAACCTCGTGAGCGTGAGAGGTCAGTGGGGGCCGATGGTCGCAGTCGAATCCTACGACAGGGCGGAAAGCCCGGATTCAACATCGAGCAGCAACGGCTTTAACACCGTCCTCGTCGAAGTTGACGACATCGAGAATCTTAAAGCCGCGTATCCCAACTACTTCGGCGACGTGGAGCTGTTCAAAACCCGACTGGCTGAGATCACCGGCAGCGACGGACGCTACACCTTGGCACCGCAGCCGACTGCCCCGATTCGACCGCGTGAGCGGCCGGACGATTCGTGGCTTCGTCGTCGCAAACCGCTGCGTTGATCCGCAGCGACTTCCGCATCACCGGCTGGGCACATTTCAAAGGGGGCATAATGAGAAGGCTTTATCACGTCGGTAGTGGGCACTGGAAACCCGGCGACAGCATCGCGCCGGGGAATTGGGGCAAGCGAACCCGACAATTTGGCAAAGGGGAAGGTTTTCGTGGCTACGGAGATGTCAACGATGCCAAGATTGTAGGCTGGGAAGTCGCGCTCGAAGTAGCAAGACAGCTAACGGCTCCCGATGCGCCAAGCCGGCTGAACTGCGTTTTCTGCACCGAGGACCTCGCGAGCGCGAGAGCGTTTCGCGACCGATTCGCAAAGGGCGCAAGCATCTACGAAGTCGAGGTTGAGGACACTCTGAGCGCGCACGCGGGCAACTACGAAGCGCTAACGGACGTCCCACAGGGCCCCAGCGTCGATACAAACGTCGCCACCGCGAAATCATATTGGACCGACGCGCCAACCGGCATAAGGGAAATTCTGGTCGGCGGCACCGTCAAAGTCTCCAAAAAAATCGAATAGGTGCTCGAACCCTCCGCAGTGAAGCCAGTTGGGCCATCTCCCGTCAGTGTCAGCGGATTTTCGACTTTTTACACCCGCTAGACACTGGAGAGCTTCCGCTTTGATAGCGTTAGGTTATTTCCGCCATTGACTTTCCCGCAAGGGGAGAACCAGCATTCCACCGGCTTCCATACGGTTCTATCGGCATCGCATAAGCCTTTGATATTCCTAGAAACGCTTCCATATGTTAGTGTGTGTCTCTATCGGCTTTTACACACATCATTGAGACACTTTCTGGGACACAAATGGCACGCAAAGTCCGTAACAGCCTGCTCGAAAGCCGCAGCGCGCGGCTGAAATTAGCAGTTCGCCGCAAGCCGTACACCGGTTCTTCGCTGGGGCGCGGCATGGCGCTCCTTTATCGCCGCAACAAGACCAACGGCAGTTGGGTGGCTAAGGTCAGCGACGGCCATGGCTCCTACTGGACCAAAGCCTTCGCCGAAGCCGACGACTTCGACGCCTGCGATGGCAAGACCATCTTGGACTTCTATCAGGCGCAGGACGTTGCTAAGTCGCTCGCGCGCCGGGAGCCCGGCATGGTCAGTGATGATAGCCGCCCGGCGACCGTTGGCGAGGCGCTCGATGCCTACGAGCGCGATCTGATTGCACGCGGCGGCAGCGTCTACAACGCGCGCCATCCGCGCTCGCATCTCACGTCGGTCCTACTATCTAAGCCGGTTCAGTTGCTCGGCGCCAAGGAACTCAATGTCTGGCGCAACAGCCTGCTCGCGAGGGGACTGGAGCCCTCTAGCGTCGTCCGCTACTGCAAGGGCCTCCGCGCCGCCTTGAATCTCGCCGCATCGCACGATGCGCGCATCCGGAACAAGGCGGCATGGCAAACCGGCTTGGAAGCGCTTCCCGACGCCACGGTCGCGCGCAACGTCATCCTCGATGATAGCACGGTGGGCCGGTTCATTGACGCCAGCTATGCGCACAATGCCGCGCTCGGCTTGTTCGTCCATGTGCTGGCGGAGACCGGTGCGCGACCGAGCCAAGCCGCGCGGCTCTTGGTCGAGGACCTGCACGGCGGAGCGAAGCCGCGACTGACTGTCCCGAAATCGGCGAAGGGCGGCAGCAAAAACAGAACCGCACGGATGCACGAGCGCGTCAGCGTGCCGATCAGCGAGGCGCTGGCGGCGAGGTTGAAGAAGGCCGCCAAGGGTCGCAAGCCTGACGCGCCGCTGCTATTGCAGGCTGACGGCCAGCCGTGGAGCGACAGGCCGAGTGACGACTACCGCGAGGAGGTCCGCGAAATCGTCAAGAGCATCGGCCGCGATCCCGACGAAACGACACTCTACGCCTTGAGGCATTCGAGCATCGTCAGGGCGCTGAAGCGCAACGTGCCGGTTCGGATCGTCGCCGCAACGCACGACACCAGCATCGTGCAGATTGAACGGACCTATTCCAAGCACATCACCGACCACAGCGACGACATCTCGCGCGCGGCGCTGCTGCGGCACGAGCCGCCGAGCGGCGCAAGCGTCGTGGCGCTGGCCGGTTGATCGCCGTGGCCGGATCGATTCACGACCAACTCGTCAAGCTGCTTGCTCGACTTGGTGATCGTGCCATCGCCGAAAAGCAGGCGCGCCTCGTCCATGCGGCTATGCTTGCCGCACTCTCCCGAGGCCACGACATCGGAATCGACGCCGACGGCTACTACGCCCGACCGCGACATACGAAGCCGGTAGGTCCCGCCAAAGAACTTCGTGATCTGGCTCGCACCGCGCGCAAGGCCATCTGCGGAAAGATTAGCCCTGATGAATGGACGCGAGAATGGGCGGCGCAGCCACGCTCTGTTTGGCGAGTCTGCAGACCGTTCCTGCTAGAGCGCTGGACGCGATCTCTGGATCGGGCGAAGCTGCTCCGCAGTTTCTCTGCGTCGGGATTCACTGTCGTAGTCCCCAAGCCCGAGGCCGTGCTGCCGGCGCTCGAAGTTGAACTCGAACGGAGAAAGAAGGCCACGGGAAACAAGAAACAGCGCCAGCCAGACCTAGCGGCACACGATGTCATTGAAGTGGTGCGGACAGCGTATACCGCCCTGACCGGAAAGAGAGGCGGTCGGGTGATTCCGCCGGATGGCCGTGCCAGCAGGTTTGTCAGGTTGGGCCAGGATATCGATCGGTTGTTCGGCACTAAGATTTTCCCAAAGGTGGATAGCGTTCGCCTAGAAAAGAAAATTGGGCGACAAAAACCCATTTCGAAAAGCAATAGTTAGAAGTCTACGCTGGTCCTCCAAGTAGCCATATGGTCACGGAGGACAGAGAAAGATGGCGCGCCCCGAAGTTACCGGCCGCAAATCTGACAAGCACGACGCAAGCGATGGCGCCGACGCCTACAGCGTTGACGAATTTTGCGCGCGTCACCGCATCTCGGTGCAGCTCTTCTACAAGAGCCGCAAGCAGATGCCCCGCACGTTCAACGTCGGGACGCGCGTGCTGATTTCGAAAGAAGCGGCGGCTGCGTGGCGTCGCGAGCGCGAACAGGCGGCGCAGGCCGCAGAGCGCGTCGCCTAGCGACGAAAAAGGCAGCCCGCCAGCTGCCCTTTCCGATTTCTCTCACCGGAATCTCTTTTGATGTTTGTCAGCAATACCAGCGCGCCTGAGGGCGCGCAAGAAATCCCTGCGTCTGAAACCGCCGTCTGGCGCTTCGCGCCGCTGTCGGCGCGCAGTTACGATGTGTTGGTGATCGATCCGCCCTGGCACTTTAGCACGTGGAGTCAAGCTGGGCAGACCAGCAAATCGGCAGCGGGGCAGTATCGCACGATGCCGCTTGCCGACATCGTGGCGTTGCCGGTGCGCGAGTTGTTGAAGCCTGACGCCATTGTCTATCTCTGGGCGACCGGCGCCATGCTGCCGCATGCGTTGGAAGCGATGGCGGCTTGGGGCGTCACCTACAAAACCAGCTTCGTTTGGCGCAAGGTCACTCCCAACGGCAAAGTCCGCTGGGGCACCGGGCGCTGGGCGCAGAGCGGTCACGAGCTTGTTCTGCTGGGCGTGGTCGGCAAGCCGCGCTGTTTTCTCTCGCCGTCGATCTTCGACGGTGTCGCGCGCGAGCATTCGCGTAAGCCGAACGAATTCTACAAAGTCATCACCGAAAAGACGCCGGGATTGCGCCGTGCCGACGTGTTCGCGCGTGAGAAGCGCGAAGGCTGGGATTGTTGGGGTGATGAGGTCGGCAAGTTCACCTCGGCCTCCAGCCGCGCCGAGCAGCACACCATCTTAGTGCCCAGCAGTGAGCAAGCGGGAGTGCGGCCGTGAACGCGCACAATCCCCATCCGCCGAGCGGCCAGCCCGTCGAGGTCGATAAAAACACCGGGGACAGGACGCACGTCCCGCAGATCACGCTGATCACGAAGCGCGACGCATCGCCCGTGATGTCGAAGCGCATTTGGCTCGGCGCCGAGGGCAAGCTCCATAGCGACGGCTCCGATTGCCGGATGGTCAACGGCACGGCTGCCCGCAAGTTCGTGGGAACTGCCAGCGCGCTTGCTCTGATCATCGCCGGCTGCCGTTCCGATCAGGCGATCGCACTCGGCGCCCTGAAGCCGGAGCTTCCCGATTCCGCATCCGTGACGATCCCGAGCAGACTCGCCGATCACCCTGGCGCCATCACCCGGTCCCGGAACTACATCGACTACCAGCCCGGTCTCCCTGCTTGGTGTCTGATTGATTTCGACACGAAAGGAATGCCGGAAGAGATTCGCCAGCGGATCGATGCCGGCGGCGGCATGTGGAATGCGCTGTTGGCGGTGGCGCCGGAGCTTGCAAAGGTGGCGCGTGTCACCCGCGCGAGCACCACCTCCGGCCTGTTTCGGAGTGACACGAGCGAGCTGGTCCCCGGTTCGAATGGCATGCATCACTATGTGCTTGTCCAAGACGGTGCCGACACCGAGCGGTTCCTGAAGGATTTGCATGATCGGTGCTGGCTGGTGGGCTTTGGGTGGCATCTGATCGGGGGTGCCGGTCAGCTGCTCGACCGTTCGATCGTCGATCGCATGGTGGCCTATGGCGAACGCCTCTGCTTCGAGGGCGCTCCCGTCATTGCTGCACCGTTGGCTCAGGATCAGGCTAAGCGCGCACCGGAAGCCATCGAAGGCGAAGCGATCGACTCCACGGTCGCCGTGCGCAGGCTGACTCAACTTGAGCGTCAGCGCGTCAACGAAGCCAAGGCCGCCAGCGCGAAGGCGCTCGGGAAAACTGCGGCCAAAAAACGTCAGAAGCACGACGAGGAGCTTGCCAAGAAGTTCTCGGACAAGTCCGGCATACCCCTCGCGACAGCCCGCCGTCTTGTCAAGGCGCGGCATAAAGGCGTGCTGTACTCCGATGACGAGCTGCAGTTCGACCATTTGGATGAAGTCGTGACGGTCGAGGCCGTGCTGGCCGACCCCGACCGCTATGTCGGCGAGACACTGGCCGATCCGGTGGAGGGCCTGGATTACGGCCGCTGCAAGGCCATGGTGATGCGCGGGGATGACGGTGATCTGTTCATCCATTCGTTCGCCCACGGCCGGACGATCTATAGGCTGCGCCACGACCTGAAATCGGCGAAGGCCGCACTTGAGCAGATTGAAGGCGCCAGCGTCGACGACGCCATGGCAATCCTGGCGCAATCCGAGCTTGAGGACGATGAGGAGGATCAGTTCGCCAAGTTCGTGGCCACCAAGGCCAAGGCGAGCATTCGAGCCATTCGAGCTCGGATCAAGAAAATGCGCGCGGAACGTCGGGCCAGGGCGCGCGAATCCGCGATGGAGGCGAAAGCCGATGGCCGCATGATCCTGCCTCGGCCCGAACCCTATGGTGAGCTGACGCCGACCGTGTCCCTCCTCGATGAGGTTCTGGCGAACGACCAGACCCAGGAGCCGCCGATGCGAAACGCATCCGGGGCTCTCGTGCGCGTGGAAGAAAAAGAGCCGTGGGCACTGCATCTGCTCACCTCGCAAACCGCCAACGCGACCGAGGAGCAGACCGACACCCTGAGCCCGCCGACGGAGCCGGTGCTGGTCGCGCTGTCGCCGACGGGCGTCGAGCTGCTGATCGAAAAATATGTTGGCTGGATCGCGGAAAAGAAGGACGGATCGATCTATCTCTCGTCGTTGCCTTCGCCCTACATCGTTGCGCTGATGGAACATCCGAGGAGTGCGGTGCCGGTCGTCCGTGCGATCAACACGTGTCCCCTGATCACCGCGTCAGCACGTTTGATCGAAGGCGTCGGCCTCGACCGCGCCACCGGGCTGTTTCACCGAATCGACCCTGCTCTGCGCAAGTGCGTGCCTGAAACAAAACCGACCGACGAGGAGATCAAGGCCGCTCTTGGCTTTCTTCTGGACGACTGGCTCGTCGATGTGGCCCTCGATCGTGTTGGGAAATGCGTGGCGATTCTGCTGGCGCTGACCCTGCTGCAACGTGCGCTACTGCCGGAGCGTCCTGCCTTTTTCGTGACAGCAGGCCAGCGGGGCGGAGGCAAGACGACCTTGGTCAGCATGATCATCGCTGCGACGCTCGGGCGGCGCCCCGCAGCGGCGGCGTGGTCCGACAACGCCGAGGAGCGCAAGAAAGCGCTGTTCTCCTATCTTCGCCAAGGTCTCGCGGCCCTGATCTGGGACAATATCAATCGGGGTGCGACCGTCAGCTGCCCGCACATCGAGGCGGCACTCACCGCGCCGGAAATCTCTGACCGCGTCCTCGGTGTTTCCCGCGTGGAGACCGTCCCTGCAACGACCGTTCAGATGTTCACGGGCAATTCGATCATGCCGCGCGGCGACATGGCGAGCCGTTCATTCGTCATCTCGCTCAACGTCGATCGGCCCGACCCTGAGAACCGCAGCTTCACTCATGCCGATCCGATGGCGTGGACGCAGGCGAACCGGGCAAAAATCCTGTCCGCGCTCTATACGATCCTGATCGGCGGGATTCTGCAGCGCCCGGAGGGCCAGGTCGCGAAAACGCGCTTCAAGGCATGGTGGGCGCTGATCGGCTGGCCGGTCGAATACGCCGCTGGCTTGCTCGACATTAAGTTGGACTGCACGGAACTGCTGCGGTTGGGCGAATCCGAGGAGGAGGAATCGAGCGCGACATCTCGCGCGCTGACGGCCCTGCATCGGCAATGGGACGGCAGATGGTTCACGACCCGAGCCGTCGTGAATTTCCTGGCGGAGCGGAATTCGCTCCTGGACGAGGACAAGGCAGCCCGTGCCGAGGCGTTGTTTGACGCGCTCTGTGATCTGATCGGAAAGCCCCTCGAACATCCGACAGCCCGCAGCCTTGGCAAGCTCTTTCAGAAGCATCTGACCAACCGACCGGCATTCATGGAGGGCGAAAACTGCTCGGCGGTGTTGCGGAAGGCAGCGCCCGACAAGAACAAGGATGGGAACGAGTACGAGGTCGTCACGCTGGGTGCCGAAAGTTTGTCGGGTGACGAATGACCGGGAAAGACGGGAAAGACGGGAAAGTTTTCAGCCTCATTTTTCCGACCTACGTGAAATTTCGGAGGGCGGACATGAGAAAATACGCCGCGTCCTGGTCAGAAGCGGCCAAGACTTTCCCGCTTTTCCCGTCTTTCCCGGTGTTCATCGCCATCTGTCGCTCGGCGGCGAAAGAAATCCGACCCTCCGCAAATGCGCCGGGTCCTGGAACGCACTACCGGGGCTGCGGGGGCCGTCCGAGCGCAAGCGGTATTCGTTCGTGGCACAACCAGCAGGGGTTGGTCGTAACATAGGAGGCATTTTGCAAATGGCATCTGCGGCTCAAGCAGCGGCCCACATCGATCTTTCCCGCGTCGCGTTTGCGGAATTGATCGCACGAAAGATCATTGAGAAACCGGCCGAGCAGGGTGGCTACGACCTTGACGCCGTGCGGGTGACCTATCTCCGTCACCTTCGCAAGGTCGCTTCGGGGCGGTCTGGCGGCTCTGCAGGCGATCAGCTCACGGCTGAACGCGTTGCTCTGACCGCAGCGAAGCGGCGCCGCGAGGAACGTCAGGATGCAATCGAGGCCGGTCAGTTTGTTCCGATCGAGCCTGTCCTCCGTGGCTTACAAGCGCAGCTCATCGCGATGCGCGATCGGCTTCTGGGCATTGCGGGATCGATCGCTTACCTGCTTATGGGACAGTCGCAGGAGGAGTGCTTTCGTATCATCGACGACGCTGTTCGCGCCGCCCTTGAGGAAATTGCGGACCCGGAATTCGCCAGTGAAGTAATCATCCTTGCGGTCAAAGGCGATGTGGAAAAGACCGAGTGGGCTCCCAATGAACCGTGAGCTTGCGATTTCCCAGCTTCTCGCGGCGCTCGCCGCGCTGGGCTGGACACCTCCCGCCGTGGAAGACGTGATCGACCAGATACTTCGCGGCGAGCTGCTGCCGTTGGGGCTTGCCGGCAACGTTTTCGAGTGCAGTGATGAGAAGCTCCGCAAGCTCTGTGAGCTGATGGCAGGAACGAAGCGCCCGCTGGGCGTCAAGCTGGCGGGGCGCTGGCTGGCTAGTGTCCCGCGACTGCTCGATGATCTCGAACAAGGCACTCTCGACCGGCGCCGCCGTGGCCGGGATGTGCGACTTCGGGCAGAGCAGCGGGCAAAAAAATACGAAGCCTGGGCGCGATCGCAAGAGTCGCTGGTCGAGGTGCCGGCGCAGGAGGCGTGAGCTGTTCGGTCGCTATGCACCCGAAAGCAGATCGAATATGCTCAACGTTGAGTTTTGTCGTTCGTGACCCGAAGCGAACTTCAATCTCCTGACCGAATGGACGATGCGTCCACATTTGCATAGTTTAATGCGGCGGCGTTTCGGCCGGGTAATCTCTTCCCATGGAACGAGAACTCCGACACCTCGAACAAGCCGCCCGCTGTCAAGCAGCTCTGTCTGCTGACGAGCGCACAAAAGCGGCCTTGCTCGAAATCGCGGAAGAGTACCGGCTACGCGCCGACTCCCTCGAGGCCAAGCCGCAACCCCAGCTGGATAGGACGTTGAAAGGCTCCTAATCGCTCTTTTTGGCACTCTCGGGGGATTGACTGCCAAGCCGCCGAGGCTCAGCGTCCGCTCCATCATCGCCCGGTCCGTGGCTTCAATCGGTGACTGAGAGACCAGTTGTGCTCCCGCCCACTCAAATAGGGAGCACCGTCATGCCGATTTCACGGCTGATTTCGAATATCGATTTGACCCACGAACAAGAACATGTTCTTGAGCTGGCCTTCAACCACGCCCTTCGCAAGCTCGACTTGGTGGATCGAAGGGATCCCCTCTGTGATCTCGTCGCCAAGAGGATGATCGACATTCACATGCGCGGCGTGACTGATGCCGTAGCTCTGGCCGAGATGACAGTCCGGGAAATCAGATTGCCGAGACAGTAAAAGCACCCCTGATTTGGCGTCGAGCAAGTCCGTTCATGTCGAGCAAGTTTTTTCTGGCCCTGTGTATCTTTTGATACTTTGCCCCCTATGGGAATATTGCTACTTTTCCCCGAACAGAGGGGCGGGGAATGGAGCGGCTAAAGAACTCGCTGGAGCACCTCGAAGCACCGGTCTGCCCCAATTGCCACGTCGGCATGCGATGGTTCAGATCCGAGCTGGTGCAGGACGATGCGCAGTCGCTAATCGCTCACCTCTTCGTTTGCCCCAATTGCAAGAGCGCTCAGCGGCGGGACAGCAAGGCTGCGCCAGTTCGCATTCCTCCTGAAAAACTATTGAGCCCGCGCTTACGTGTGGTGATTCAGCCCACGTTGATTTCCGCTCCTGGCCCCGAAGCTGACCTAAGTGGGTATCGCTGAGGCCCGCTTGTGACCACCCGAGCTGACACGCAAATCGAAAAATCGGAGTGCAATTGGATAACGCTCACGAGACCCTCATACGCAATCTGAAGGAGCATTCTCGTCTTCCGCACGAAGACATTGCAGAGATCCGCGATCTGTCTATGGCAACTAAGGAGGTCGCGCCGGACGAGGACATTATTCGTCAAGGAGATGAACCAGAACACGCGGTGCTGGTCATCTCAGGCATGGCTGCACGCTATCACCTTCTGCAGGGAGGACGCCGGCAATATCTTTCCTTCCACATGTCGGGCGATCTACCCGATGCCCAGGGACTCTTCATCGAAAAGATGGATCATGCCCTTTGCGCGATTGGCGCCGCTGCGGTCGCCTTCATACCTCATCGACAAATACTAAAAGCTTTTGAGCGTCGCCCCACTCTGGGAATCGCAATCTGGCGGGAAACGCTGCTGGATGCCGCAATCTTCCGGGAGGCCATCACGAACAACAGTGCAAGAGCAATGCCGACCCGGATGGCACATCTATTTTGCGAACTGTTTTATCGGGCACGTGTCGCTCAGCTCAACAAGGGTAACAAGTGCGCGGTACCGCTGACACTCCGTCAGCTTGGAGACACCCTCGCGATGGCGATCGCCTCCGTCAACCGCGCGCTTCAACAGCTGCGGGCGTCGGGCACGATGGATTTCCGCGACGGTGAACTCGTCGTTCTCAAATGGCGAGAGCTTCAGCGGTTGGGTGACTTCAATCCAGATTATCTGCACATGAAAAAGCAACTACCGGTCTGAAAGGCCGTGCAAGCGCTCGATGCCCCCGGCGCGCGCTCCAGGACCGCTGTTGGCCCTCTGCGACATCCGGGCACGTTCGCTTTTGCGCCCGCTGTGGGCGTAGAAGCGGACGCTTCTCGGGCTCCCGTCATGGTTGGCGCACGCCACAACAACCCCTGCCAAGTCACCCTAAGATCGCCCGCCGTTTGGCGCCCTCCACAAGTCCAGACTTCGCCAGGCATTCGACAGGCCGTACTCTGGCGGCATGGCATCACTCTTTCGACGAAAATCCCTCATGGAAAAACTCGAACACGAACTCGCGGCGTTGCGCGCGCGCGCCGCGACCCTCCACAGCCGTCATAAAGCCGCAGAAGCGGCCTTCATTGACGCCGAAGCGAAGCTCCAGCACCACCTGCTGGAAGCCGACCTGGATGCCGACGAAAAGGTGCGCGCCAAGCTGGAGGCGACGGTCGCCTCTTGCACGTTGACGCGCGACAACTTCGGCAAGGCGATCGCCGCTCAGCAGGCGAAGATCGTCGAGGTCGAGGCC
>NZ_JBANBA010000157.1:0-15114 GCF_059803475.1 Bradyrhizobium sp. UFLA05-89
GAGAGCTCCTTCCTGATTGAGGCTGAGAACACCTCGATTCTCAGGACAGGGGCTCTCCACTGCTACCACTATTATACACTCTCAACCGGCTACCGGCCTCTCGGCTCTTGCCCCCGCGCAGCGGGCTGGAGCGCAGCGACTTCGTGCATTGGCCCTTCGCGACAGTTTGCGCGGCGCAAGGACATGTCCGAAGTTGGGGGTAGACCGGAAGTCTTCGGCTGAGGGCCAAACCGGCGCTTTTGACTCAACCGTATGGTCCGGCCGTGCGTTGCAAGCTTAATCTGCAGAGTGGCGGTGACTGGTCTTGCGCTTCTGTATCCGGCCCTTGCGTGGAGCAGATCGCTCCTGGCCATCATGGATATCGGTCGTGTCCCCAGCGATGGTGTAGCTCGGTAGAGCAAAGCCGCCCGTACGCGCGCCCCCAATAGCGCCGTAGCGGGCGGGCGGCTTTGCGGTGGTCACCGGCGGTTCGCCGGTAGGGTCGGGTTGCGACACACCAACCTGATTCGAGGACCCACCGATGACCGATGAAATGATGAACCTTCGCACGCTTGTGGAGAAGACCCCTGATGCGGATTCGCTGCGCGAGATGATCGGCTTTGCCGCCCAGCGGCTGATGGAGCCTGAAGTCGAAGGCCAGACTGGAGCAGCCTACGGCGAGAAGAATCCGGAGCGCTTGGCTCAGCGCAACGGCTGTCGGGAGCGGATCTGGGAGACCCGCGCCGGCGCGGTCGAGCTTCGCATCCCAAAATTGCGCAAGGGCTCCTACTTCCCGGGCTTCCTGGAGCCGCGTCGCATGGCCGAGAAGGCCCTTACGGCCGTGGTGCAGGAAGCCTATGTGCAGGGCGTCTCGACCCGCTCGGTGGACGATCTGGTGCAGGCCATGGGGATGACCGGTATCTCCAAGAGCCAGGTGAGCCGGCTGTGCGCCGAGATCGACGACAAGGTGAAGGCGTTCCTCACCCGTCCGATCGAGGGCGACTGGCCGTATCTGTGGATCGATGCCACCTACGTGAAGGTGCGCCAGAACGGGCGCATCGTGTCGGTCGCGGTGATCGTCGCGGTCGGCGTCAACAGCGACGGCCGGCGCGAAGTGCTCGGCATGGACATCGGGCCCTCCGAAGCCGAGACGTTCTGGACGGCCTTCCTGCGCAAGCTCGCCCGCCGTGGCCTGCGCGGCGTCAAGCTTGTCGTCTCGGATGCCCACGAGGGCATCAAGGCCACCGTCGCCAAGGTGCTCAACGCCACTTGGCAGCGTTGCCGTGTCCACTTCATGCGCAACGCACTGGCGCATGCCGGCAAGAGCGGGCGGCGCGTCGTCTCGGCCTTCATCGCCACCGCCTTTGCCCAGGACGATGCCGAGGCTGCCAAGACGCAGTGGCGCAAGGTTGCCGACCAGCTCCGCCCCAAGCTGCCCAAGCTTGCTGGCTTCCTCGACGACGCCGAGACCGATGTGCTGGCCTACATGACGTTCCCGCCGCAGCATCGAACCAAGCTGCACTCGACCAACCCGATCGAGCGCCTCAACGGCGAGATCAAACGGCGGACCGAGGTCGTCGGCATCTTCCCCAACGAAGATGCCATCGTGCGATTGATCGGCGCGATCCTGCTTGAGCAAAACGATGAATGGGCCGTCCAGCGCGCCCGTTACATGACACTGGAAACCATCGCGCCTTTGAGCGATGATCCAACCGTCAGCCTCCCGGCTATCGCCAGCTGACCAACCCGGCTCCTTCCGATGAATGCGGTGAAACTCCTGCTACACCATGCCCGGGGACACGATCTTCGAGAATCAGGATGGTCTCGTCGAGATCGTAGTACCAGTTGAATTTGCCTTCGGTGCACGACCAGATCAGGATGCGGGCTGTGTTGCACGTACTGATCGATAGTAGGCAGAGTGAGCTTCTGGATTTCCTTCAACGATCCATGACGGCTCGATGGGCGAAGGCTGGAGATCCAGGTTGCAATGGGCGGCTTCAATAAGCGCGAGCGGCATATCATCTCACCTCGAACTTGAAATTATCCCGGTCTCAATTGCCGATTTTTCCCAACGGCGGAGCCGCGTAAACGTTCCTGTCCTAATTCCTCCTCGCGTCGCGCCAAAAGAAAAGGCCCCAGGTCCCTTTTGGGAGCCGGGACCGAAGGGTAGCGGGCAATAGGAGGCGAAGCCGATTGCCCGCCTCAATCCAGCATGTTCCGGGTTAACAAACCGCAGCTGTCCGAATTTCAAATTGCGAGTTTGCCACGCCCTCCAGCCCGCCAAACTGAGGCATTAGCGGGCAACAAAAAGCCCGCCTAGAAAAGGCGGGCCGGTGATCAGCGCAGGCGCGAGATCATGCTGATATCGACGGCGTGGGATTTGGCGATCTCGGCCAGCGTTTCGCCGCAGCCCGGCGCTTCAGCGCTTCCTTGAGCAGTTGCCAATTTGGTTTTCGGGGTGCCAATCCGCCGGAGGCCGCTATTCGCAGATCTCGGGACGACGACCGCTCCAGACATTTCGATTTAATCGTCGGGAAGATCCTCCCCCGGCCTCTTGACCCCGTCGTCCTAACGGCGTGGGCTGTCCTGCTGGTGGGCTTCGCCTGTGCCATCGCGAGCCTCCTGGTCCGCTGACCGACGACGAGCATGGAACGGCAGCCGGCCCGCCGCATTCAGTGGGAATGACGAGACTTTATTTCGGCCTGGCCGCTCTGGCCGGCATCTGCTTCTTTTCGAACTATGGTTGGCTCGGCACTAGCAGTTAGCTGCCACCGATCGGTTCGAGCGCTCCGGGATCTCCCGCACCAACGTAGCGCTCGCGCTGTCCCGGCTCGGCTGGAATCGGCTGACAGACCTCGCCGATGAGCTGGACGGGGGGTCTCGTCGAAGCAGACCAGCGGCCGGACGGGATCCGGCGCCTCGGCGTAGAGGTCGAGCACGTCCTCCATGCGGGCGACGTATTCGCGATCGACATGGGGGATGCACCACATGTCCCTGCGCCATGGCTTGAGGTCGTTCTCGGCCAACCGGCGACGCACGGTCTCGCCCGACAGGCTGCCATGATCGGTGAGCTTGACCATCGTGTCAGCCAGCACCGTCAGCGTCCAGCGTTTGCGGCCGGCGGGCGGCTTGCCGCATGCCGTCGCCACCAGCAGGGCCTCCTCCTTGCCGGTCAGCTTGCGCTCTGCGCCCGGACGCGGTTCCTCGCTCAAGGCCCGCTCCAGATTGCCTTCCACGAAGCGGCGCTTGGTCCGATAAACGGTGGAGAGGCTGACACTCATGGTCTCTCCTCGTCGCGGCAGCCTCCATCGGCCGCCAGCAAAATCTGCGCCCGCTTGAGCTTGCGGGCGGCGCGCTTGCCGCCGCCGAGCATCGCCGTCAGTTCGTCCCGCTCGATTTGGCTCAATTCGACCCGATAACGTACATTCATGCTTCGCCTCTTGTCGGAGGCCGGGACGAATCGATCCATGAGTCAAAAATCAGGCGCGCGCTTAACCGAGAAACAGGGACACTACCTCGCTTTCATCCATACCTATTCGTACATGTTCGGACAGCCGGCCGCCTTCATTCGCCGTCAGCCCGGCGTTCCCCGAAGCATCGAGATTCTTCTGCCACCCGAAAACTTGCCCATCCTCGAATGGCTCGGTATCAAAACGTCAAAATCACTGTGATGAACCACTAGTGTCGGCCAGCGCGTGCAAGACTGCCAAGACCGTCCTCTGGTCCTGCACCGAAGGCAAATTCAATTGGTATTACGATCTCGACGAGACCATCGTGATCCTCGAAGGATCGATCGTGCTTGAGAGCGAAGGCATGCCGCCGAAGCGCTACGGCGTTGGTGACGTGAATTTTTTTCGCAGAGGTGCGCACGCCAAATGGCACGTCGAGGCTATGTGAGGAAGCTCGCCTTCCTGCGCTTGAACAATCGGTTCCCGTTCGGCATTGCGATCCGCGCCGTCAACAAGCTCAGGTCTTTAATCGCGAGGAAGGCACCAACGATAATCGCGGCTAGCATCTTCGTTGCGGAATAAGGTCGCATTTCTTTCACGCCGGTCTAAAACGCGTTGCGACATTACGCGTTCGGATCTCCGCGAGCGCGACGTGCCTTGTCAAGTTCGAGAAGTCGATGGTGAGCGCGGTTTCGCGATAGCCTAGCGACATCAGCGCATTGTGGGCATCGACGCGCGAGATCGCGCCAGCGACGTAATTCTCAAAGGTCGTTCGATAGTAAGCTGCGCCATTGAGCGAGATACTGGGGTCGAGCCGACCGCCTTGTCCGACGCAATGCGTTGGAAGTGAAGCACACCACCCATCCAGCCTACCGGCGGGTGCAGGATGCGTTCACCTACTTGCGTAATCACTAGCGCGAAATTGCCACGTCCGCGCTCACGTCTGCTTGGCCGACTCATGCAGCGCACCGGTAACGGTAGGGACGCGCGTTTCCTCGCGCGTCCCAGCACAGATATTTATATGCGGACGCGAGAACCGCGAGGTTAGCGGACCGGCAGCATCAAATGCTCGTACTGCGTGCCAGGCCACATCACATAGGGACTCGTTGGGTCTGCCTTCGCCTCCCGTGGATAACCATCCAACATCTTAGCGCCAGAGCCGACGATCATCACGTGGGCGCCGGTTTTGATCCAATTGTTGCCGGGAGCTTCTTTTGTTGCATACGGGTCGGTGTTGCTTGCACCGCCGTCCCCTCGGAGCATGTACATGAAGCCTACCTTATTCGCTGGTGGCTCCTTGTGCTCCATCCAGGCTGTCGCCCATTCCATCGCGTTTTTATCGCCGCACATCGGGTCCGGGTTGGCCGGATCGGCGTGACCTGGCATGCACGTCCATTGTCCCGTTCCTTGGCGCAATGTGCGCATTTTGCCATCGTGGTCCATAGCGACGATCGTGGCGTCCTTGGCGATGGCTTCGGGGGCGGCTGACAGTGATAGTTTAATCAGCTCTTCGTCGCTCATCTTGTGGCCGGTTGAGTCTTGAGCGAAGCCGTAGCTGGGGCCAAGTGCGAGCGCAAGTAAAGTTGCATAAGCGAGCGGTTTCATTGCGATACCCTCCCGTGATTTTCGATGGCAGTCGCGGCCGAAAGGCAGGCCATCTGCACTGAGGTGCTTGCACGGAGCTATCCTAGCCCGTTTTGGTCTCGTGAAAAGCGCCAGTTGGCCACTGCAGAGCGGGCGCCAATATTGCGCCGCGATGCAGACGGGCTGATCTCCGTCATCGGGTGGTCGACCCAGGAATGGATCGACCATCATTTTGTTGCCGGTCATCTCGTCCCAAGTGAAACCGCTGCGCTCGATGATCTGGCCCGCCAAGCCCGGTCCTCCGCGTCCGTCAGCTTGGTGACGGTCTTTGCGGAGACGACCGTTGCCACCGCCGCGTTGTTCTGAGCCTCAGTGTTGGCTGCCAGCGCCAGGGCCGAAATCGCTAGCGCCGCCTCAGCGGTCAAAGCCTTGATTTTCATGTGTGCTCCAATGTCTGAGCGCGACGCAGGGGCGGCTGCTCTCGACGCTGTTGGCGGCAATCGCCGAGTTTGAACGCGATCTGATCAGAGAACGCACTGGCGAGGGCCGAAGCGTGCCCAGGCCAAGGGCGTCAAGTTTGGTCGCGGATCGGCCGGGGCTTCCGCACTGGTAACCGAGAGGCCGCTCAGCGGCCGGTGGTCAGCCGCGGCGGGATCTGGGACATCATCCAGAGCTCGATCGCAGCAAGCACAGCCACCAGGATGCCGACCACGACGTGGATCGCCATCGCCGTCTTGGCAGCCTCGAACCCGAGAACCCAAGGCGCAATAAGCGTCCACAGGCCGACGATCAGGTTAAGCCACTCCTCCCACACCGCGAAGGCTGCGAGGGCCGCAATGGCCAGGATCGCAATCACGATGCCCGCGGCGTACGCATTCTGGGAGGCTGCGCCGGCATCGAAACCGAATATCCAGGGCGAAACGAACAGGAATGCGCCAAGAATTAGGTTTGCGACGTCGCACAGTTTTGCGTTCGTCCAGTTCTCCATCCAGTTTCCCATGACACCCTCCATTGGAAGGTTACACAGCTAATCAACCGTAAGATCGCCGCGCCGGTTCCGCGGCCCGCGGCATAATGGCAAAGGACAATCTCCGCGGCTGTGGTGTAACGGCCTCCGCCGATCGCCATCGCAGCTACGCCGCGCGCGCCGTCCCGTGCCGTGGCCGTGCTCGGCCGCTGTCGTGGGCCAGCCGGCCGCCGTCGCCTACATCAGGGTCAGCACGTAGAAGCAGGGTCGGTCTGGTTTGGGTTTGGAAGCGCAGCAGAGCGCGCTCGCCCGCTTTCCGCCCACGCTCTTCCGCGCGTCATATTTTTTCGACGATTTTCGGCCGAGCTTGAGCGCGGCTGGTGACCGTCGTGTAGCCGTCTTCCTCGAACCCGACGACGCAGTCTGTTCATCGCGCCGCGCGCGAGGACGAGGCAGCGTTGGCCATTACGGCCATGCCGATCCCATCGATACATGTACATCTGGCTTCCCAAGAGGCCTCATTCCCCGGTTCAATAGGACGCATAGCCCCCTCGAAAAATCTTTCTCTTCCGCACTCGTCGCCCCGCCCAGGGTGCACCGCCAGTTAGCGCACCAGCAGGGCCGCGATGGCGCCGGCGAAGCCGAGTACCAAGAAGCTGGCAGCCGCGAGGGTGACTAAGTCAATAGATATGTTGTGGTGGTGAAAGTGAAGGCGCATGGCAGCCTCCTGCGCATTAGTACGCGCCTCAAATCAATTCGTCATTGCCAAAACAGTTCCCTACGGGCTGTAACAACGCGTGGACCCGGCTTGACTGTTAAGCCGCCATGAAGTCCGCGATCGCTTACATCCGCGTTTCGACGCAGAAGCAGGGCAAGTCCGGACTTGGCCTGGAGGCGCAACAGGCCCTGATCCAGCGCTTCCCTGATCAGGAGGGCCCCAGATCGTACAGACCTTCACCGAGGTGCAGAGCGGCAAGGATGATGACCAGAAGCGGCCCCAGCTCCATGCTGCTCTGGAGGCCGCGCGCAAGGCTAAGGCTCCCGTGATCGTCGCGAAGCTCGATCGTCTCTGCCGCGATGTGCACTTCATCAGCGGCCTGATGAAGCACAAGGTGGCCTTCATCGTCGCCGACCTCGGTGCTGATACCGACCCGTTCATGCTGCACCGCGGCGCTCGCGGAGAAGGAGCGCCGCATGATCAGCCAACGGACCAAGGACGCATTGGCCGCCGCAAAGGCGAACGGCAAGCAGCTCGGCGGACTCCGCGACTATGGACGCGAGGCCAAGCAGGCCGCGGTCGAGCGCGCGAAGGTGCTGGCGCCGCTATTCGAGCAGGTAGAGGGAAGGTCGGCCCGCGAGATTGCGCGCATCCTGAACGACCGCAATGTCGCCACGCCTACCGGCAAACCGTGGTCCGCCATGACGGTTATCCGAGCCCGCGATCGCCTCGCGGCAGCCGCCCAGCCAAGTGCGGCCGTATGTCCCCAGCTGTCTCGGAGGGGCTTTAGGTGCAAAACCAATGGCCTCCGCGACTCTCGGCCTCTTGCGCAAGCTTGAGCCAGTCGGCGGCCAAGTGTAGCCGCTCCTCCCTATCAAGCGGGCTGATGGCTTTCTCCGCACGTACGCGGCAATCCCCAGCTTCCTTGCGGAACCGTTGTGCATCGGTCTCAGTCATTGCTGGGATAATACACCTGCGAAATTGTTGACAACCGATGTTTCGACGTGCGCGACTCACCATCCCGTGCGCTTTATACCGCGCAGCCAAAGCCCCGGGCCTGCTCCCTGTCCCGGGACTCTTTGGATTAAGCTACTGAGAGTCGCGCGCCGAGCATCAGCGCCGCGCGGCGGGCGAGACGCTGGCCGAGATCGCCAAGAGCTACGCGGTCGCCGTCAGCATGATCTCGCGCCTGGCTGAATACGGAGGCCCGACCCATGACCGATTTGGTGCAACGATTGCAATCCGAGCGATCCCCGCTCTGCCTCGAGGCAGCACGCGAGATCGAGCGCACGGCCGCGATGTTGCGCGAGGCAAAAGCCGAGATCATTCGTCTGCGCGATGCCAAGAGGCGCGCTATGCAGGTCGCCGACGAGCGCGCGAAAGAGGTGGTCGACCTGCGCATGCAGCTCGCCAAGAGTTTTGGGGTCGACGTATCGATGATTTCGCGGCTGAGCCGAAAATCTACGGATCGTTAAACGGCGAAACGCGCGCGTGAGCCAATCCCGAGGCCGCAGCGCGCAAGCTGGTTGAGATCGCCGCCAGCACCGAGCCCTTGCAGGACGGTCGGATTCATATCGAGAAGATCAACGCGCCGTTTCTCTACACTCTGAAGGCCAGCTGGTCGGAGTTTGGCGCCGGGATCAAGCACGCCATCGAGCGCGGGTGGCTCGAACTGCACGAGTCCGGCACCTATGTCGGGCTCTTGAAGACGGGGGCAGCCAACTGAAGGCGGCTTCATCGAACTTGGTTCTCTAACCAGCAATCTTGATAGACGCGGCAATAGGGCGTCGAGCCTATTGTTTGCGCGAATTGCACAACATTTCCGCGGGCCACCCGTACGATGAAGGCGTTTTGATCACGCGGGTCCTTGGTGCGACACCTGGAACATCCCAGCCTCGGACCATCCATCCGCGGGCCCCTACTACGATAGGAAGCAGGGGCTTTGGCGTTTGTCGGACATTTTCCATGCCTCTGTATTCATTCAAGCTCACCAATACCCACCTTGTCTCGGATTTCGGAGTGCATGACCTTCCAGGCGAAGTGGAGGCGCGGATAGAAGCTATCAGGCTTGCTCAGTCGCTGCGCGAAACTCGCCCCGAGTTGATCGGCCGTCACTCTTCGGTCTCTGTGATTGATGATGATGGCACAGCTGTTTGCACCATCCCGTTGGATGTTATCTCGTAAACGGGCTGATTAAGCCCGTCAGCGCGAACCGGCGGGCCTCGTGTTCATGGCTGCGGTGTAGTGTCGCTGCCTATTCCAAAGTAAGAAAGCGAACAGATTGGGCGATCGATTCAATCTAGTCGCCCCATGGCGAAATCAGCCCCGCCAAGGACCTCCAACGGCCCCGGCACGCAACCCCCATGAAGCCCCACGGCCGGGGCCGAATTTACCCGGCCTAGCTGCCGTATGCGTAACGATGTCCTTGCGAAGGTGGTCGGAACGGCCTTTCTCCTGGGTATCCTCCTCATTTGGCGGACCGAGGCTGTTCACTCACCTCCATGTAAGGGGAATTGCCCAACGGAATTCTCTGCTAGCCTCAAAAAGACTTCAGCGGCGTTGCAGAGAATCGGGTGCCATCTCTGTGTTGACGTGACGATGGCCCCAGCTTTCCCCTGAGCTGGGGCCTCTTCATTGATCCCGGAACGAATCTGTCCTGGGTGAATTACTGTTTTGCTCTTTAGGGAAGACACAATCGCCAGACGGCCTCAGCATTCAATCCGGGATGCTGGGGCCGTTTCATTTTCGACGCGCCAAGGTCCTTGTCGCGCGCCATGGAAAACTGCCCCCTCAGTTCCGGATGGCGTTTGACATCCCAAAGCGAACAGAACGGATTGCAGAGTTCTACGCTACGGGCGCAGCCGGCGGCTTGGCAGGTCATCGGGCCGCGCATGCTCGCCGGCTGAAGCAGTAACCGGATTTTAACCAAGTTCGATATCAAATGACGCATCACGGAATTCGCACGCCGTGATGCTTCGACCTCACATCGCCCGCTGCCGTCCCCAACGTCGGCGGGCTTTTCTATGGGCGGCGGGGGCGTCGGTCCCTCAGGATCGATCCAGCCTCCCTTTTTTAGCTGATGATCTCCTTGGCCTTGATGCGGCGCAAGCCTCGATGCAGTCAGCTACCAAATGCAAGAACTCTTGCCGCTTTATGCTTTTCACCTGACGACCCTCCATATTGACGAGAATGAATCTCGCCATCTCGTAGGCGACTTCGAACTGCGATTTGCCTGTAATCTCGACATCGATTTTTTTCAGCCATCTCGCTCACCGCTCGGCAGCAAATGCCCGAAGTTGTCGCAAGTTAGTTGAGGGAAAGCCCGCTCGAGGCCGGAGGAGCGGGCCTTCAGCCCAATAAGGCCGCCTCCTTCCCGGCGCCCCGTCTCGAAGGGAACCCTGGGCCCGATTTGCGACGAAAGTCTATACCGACGGCAGATCTTGCGGGTTATCTCAAACGGGTTACGATGCAACTTACTGTAGAAGTTTTATTAGGAGCTACCCATTGCCAACAGCCATTGAATCGATCGTTTCCGCCTATGTACGTTTGAAGAACCGGCAAGCCCTGGAGAATATGCGAGAACTTCGCCGTCAGTTGCTGGGAACGCTACAGCCCGCATCCAGCATCAACCCGGCTCAGTCTAGAGATTCTATCCTTGAAGACCTTCGAGTAATCGAGGAGGGACTGGAGCAGCTCCGGCCGCCACGGTACGCCTGAGGCAGTGATCAAGTGGCCCGCCGATTCACGCTGGCGGGCCTTCGACTGGGTGAGGCTCGCTGTCCTGTTCTGAACCAA
Source organism: Bradyrhizobium sp. UFLA05-89 (assembly GCF_059803475.1). Lineage (NCBI taxonomy): Bacteria > Pseudomonadati > Pseudomonadota > Alphaproteobacteria > Hyphomicrobiales > Nitrobacteraceae > Bradyrhizobium > Bradyrhizobium sp. UFLA05-89. The sequence continues at coordinate 10,493 of NZ_JBANBA010000157.1, forward strand.
AACTCTGGGAACGACGTTAAGAATTATCACCGCGCGGCTCTGGCATTTATCGGTGATGAGAGCGCCTATCTGCGCTCCCGCCTCCTCGAACGGAATGGAGAAGCGCAAATGAAGCGTCTCCGTTTCACTCACGAACGCCTCGTCACCGAGGCAAAACAGCTTCGCGAGAAGGCGAAGTTGCTTCCTCCTGGTGTCGATCGGGAGGCTCTGCTTCGCAAAGCCAGGTTAGACGAAATGGTCGCTCATATCGACAAGTGGCTTACTTCGCGAGGTCTAAGACCGCCGACATGAAACCGGGAATGCGCACGGGTGTTGAGCCTTATGGATGACAAAGAGCTGGAAGCCCGTAGTGAACAAGCCCTCGTCGTGGTGAGCCTCAGTACGGCAACGCTGATTGCGTGCTTCACCCTTCTGCTTTCTCAACTGTAAGGCCGCCTCAGTTGCCGGCCTCTCCGTTGATTACCGAGCTATAAAGCGAAGATCATTTTGTCTCCGCCCCTACTGACGGATCGCACATCGAACCGGACAGGCTTCTTCCAGATCGCAATCCTTTTGGCTTCCTCGATCGCATCACCCTCGTTGAGCGCCCTGATCGGCAAGGAATCGCACGCGAGCCCACCCGGTTTCGTCACGTCGGGAAAATAACAATCCATCATGAAATGAGACATGGGCAAGCTCGCTAACCGCGCTCGCTGATCATTCGCATGATCGCACGATTTGGCGGACAAAAGATGGTGCGGGAACTTTCGGCAATCGCAGGGGCGGCTGCAGGCCGCGCGGAAGAGGCCGCGGAGATCTCGAGGTGCCGGTCGAAGCGGTCCGGAAACACGATTAGGGACCCGACGACATCAAGTTGAAGCCGGCGAATGATTGCCTCCATCTGAAGGGACGGAGACAATTTATGACCCGCTATTGGAACGCCTTCGCTATCGCCTTCACCGCCGCGCTGCTCATGGCCGGGCTAGCGTTTGTCCCGCACCCGGTTAGCTCGGATGTCGGCGCCGGTTGGAATTGCAGGCAGAACATCCTCATGACGAGCTGTCGACTGGTTCAGCAGTGACGATCAGCAGGGTCGGAGACGCTGCGGCGAATTTCATTGCTTCAGCTTCTCGGTCTCGGCTCGCGCGAGGCTCCTCGCCTTTGCCAGCGACTCTTCCCTGCTCAATAACTCAGGCCGCTCCTAATTCGTCGCCGCCGGGAAAAGATGGTATGTCGGCCTGATGAAAGAGTACCGAGTATTCGTCCTCACATTCGAGGGCAACATCATCCAGACCATCGCTCTGTTCTGTGCCACCGAGGACGACGCAAAGTGTCGGGCGCAGCAGCTGGTTGATAATCATCCCGTAGAGTTTTGGGAGGGGCTGCGCCGAATAGCTCGGTTCAATCCGAAGCACTGAGTGACGCGCAGGGCTTCGGTCCCGCCTCAGGCCTCACGCCCCCATCGCGGGATGGCTGGGCGATGCCGGCACCTTCTCCTCAAACTGGGTCGCTGCGGCCCGGTGCTTAAAGTGGTCGAGGACGAACAAACGTAGCGCGGACGACAAATTGCCGTGCAGCCGGTTGCGGTCGATCTCACCAACCAGCTCCGAGAGCGTCATGTTGCGCAGGCTCGAAATCTCCTTCAACCCGCTCCAGAAGGCCTCTTCCAGGCTGACACTGGTCTTGTGGCTGTCGACAACGATGGATCGCTTCATGACGGGGAATTTCATGGTTATTCCTCGCGCTCGATGGCCAGCCGAACAAGGTCCGATCCTGCAAACGAGAACGGCCCCGGCGCGCGAGGCTGGCTGGAGGCGAGCCGGAGCCGTCCACCTACGCTCCGCCAAACGCGTGAGCGTCTTATCGTAAATTGGAAATTCGCTCTTATACTATTTCGGATAGTGATCTTTTGAGGAGATCATTGACACAGAGTAAAGGGCCGCTGCTTTGGAGCGGCGGCCCTTTCACCGGGTTGCAATAGGAACTCCGATACTGCAATCGCTTAGCCAGCCCGTTCCTGCGCCGGGTTCGACCTGCCTCAGGACACGCCGCCCCCTCAGTGCTACGATGCAGCCGCACCACGTCATCGCGTCGGCGGGCAGAAGCACTGGATCAAAGTGAAGAACCGCAGCCATCCTGCGGTGGAGCGCGAGCTACTGATCTGCCGCCTCGGGCCTGAGGCCTTCTCGCAATAAAAGCGGCCTCAGCCTCGCCCCGCTCGAACGGCGCAACGCCCCGGTAAGGCCGGTCACGATGCTCGGAGCCCCATGCGGCACGCGGCTCGGAATAGATTGGGCCCGATCGTTGACCGCATTCCACGGCCTGACCCACGGCGGTAGGTGGACCCAAGGGGAGTAGAAGAAAAATAGCGAGCCTGAACCCTTCACGCCGATATCACTTGCTACTTCTTCCTCGTTTCGGGGCTTGAACTGCATGACGGCGGCCGCGTAATTCGCCCCGCCACGGCCGCACGCCGCGCTCCAGGTCTGCGACGATGCGATCGGTGATGCGTGTGTAAGCCGCGCGACACGGCCTCTGACCAGAGCAGCACGACGTTGATGCCCTGGTAGGGCATCCCGTTGTGGCGCTGCGCCGATCGCGATAGGTCGCGCCTTTCTTGCGAATGGCCTGCATGCGGCCGATAGCGGGGATGCGGTCGCGCTCGTTGGGGCGGGCGCCACCTTTTTTTTGGGCGCCGGAAAAAACGGGGCGCACCCCTCTGCGTGAGATGGGTAAAAAACGAGCATGCCCGATCGCGACCTAATCCGGGCGCGCTACGGTCTTGTGCGGCCCGAACGCGGTAGCGGGCCCAAAGGGAGGTACAGGAAAATAAGAGTCTTGCGCTGCGCTTCGAGGCTCAAGCGGCTCTTGCCGTGGCGATCGGTTGTTACGCGATATTAGGCAGACGCCTTCTGCCGCGCCTCAATGGCCCGAAACCCTGCCCTGCACAACTGCGCAATGGCCGCCTCGATCGCCCGGTCGTCGTTGCGCTGATCTTCCGTGAGTAGCCCGAGCGCCACCCACGCGGCGATTGTCTGCTCGGCATTTGCAATTTCAATGCTGAGCAGCTTAGTGCCCGCGCGTTGACGTCTGCGATGGCGACGCGAATATCGGCGAGCCTTCGCGCGCTTGCGAAGCAGCCGCTCAACCCGCTCTGAGAGCCTGCGCGCCATGTTAATATCAGTGCCGCGCGCGAGCGTGACGCCGCCAAGACTGATCCGCGATATCAGCCTGCTGTGGCGCCGTCAGGCATGGCCATTGCTTGGGTGGCCGCAGCGACAGATGCCGGGTAATTTCTTTCAAATGATCGGACACGGCTGTATAGCCGAGCGACCGCAGCACCTGCTCAACATCACAAACGTCATCGCGATAAGACCTCGCGACCTTGATCAGCGCGTCGATTACCTCGACCTCATCTCACCCCTCACGCCGCGCAACTTCGATGCAGTAGCCGAAAACTTCAGCGCGTGTCCGCAACGGCGAGAGATCGTAGCGGCCCTCACGCGGCGGCGCATCGCTTCGGCAACCCGGCGGCGGATTTCGGCAATCTGCTCATCACTCAGGATCGGCATCATCGATCACCTCAGCCTCGATCACCTTGGCGATGCGGCGGCGCGATGGCGGCTCGTTGCCCAAGAGATCAAGCGCCTGCCGGAACGTCGTCACAAATTGCACGGCATCAACGCCAACGCTCAGATCGACGTGTTTCGGCAGTAGAGATGCCACGATCCGGACGAAGCCTGTCGGGTCCTCCACTGCACAAGCCTCCACGGCACGAGCACCGTGCTTCTCCCACGTCGCGCGCAGGTCTTCGAGGAAAGATTCCGACATCCTGTTGCGCGAACCTCGCGCCCGACCCGTGGGATTACCGGATTGCCTCGGCAGCCACGGCAGCGCCCGATGCGCCATGAACTTCTTTTTGCGCTCCCCACAAAATCCGCCATCCCGATTCCCGTCGAGGAGGATTGAACAGATTCTCAATACTACCATGATTTGCTGGAGTTGAGCGTCAGGCATGATGGCTTCTATGGTGCAGGTACACTGGCAAGGTGGGAAGATCGATACGCGAATGGGGATGGCCATCCTGGCGGCGGATGACGGCATGGTGCTCGCCGGTTCGGGCGGCTTGCGGCGGGCAAACTGCTCGGCGGCGCCGAGGTGCCTGTCATCGTCGCGCGCGGTGGAGCAAAAACCTGAAGCGCGCCTATGTCATCCCGACAATCGGTCCACTCATGGATGCGAGGGATCGGGGCGACGAGATGCTGAGGCTCGAATTGAAACGACCTGCTGACCGGCGGTTTCGAGCTGGCGCTGACCGAATTCACCGAAGTCGAGCTTTCTAAGCTATCGGTCGGGGAAGCGATGGCGGAATCGCCTGGGTTCTTTCTCTATGGCGAGCGGTGGGAGATCGTCGAGCGCGCCATCGCTGGGGCTACTAAGCCGCGCATCCAGACAATCCCAATCGATCGCCGCAAAGCAATGCACTCGCCGCGATCTGAGCCGAATATCTAGCGCGACCCTGATTCGGGCTACGCAACGGCCGCTGTGCAAATAATCGCGAGCGCAGCGAAATTAACGACGGCCACGTTCCGCCGCACGCATTGCAACAAGAAAGCCTACGCGCTTCTCGCCGGTGCGGTGAG
>NZ_JBANBA010000158.1:0-14935 GCF_059803475.1 Bradyrhizobium sp. UFLA05-89
CCAGCCAGCATGGTGAATCAGAAGCAAGCTGATTTGGGAATCCCAAATCGATTCAACCTAACCCCATCCCGCTTTAGTTATTCAGCTTCGAGCCCGCCGTCAGAATATCGCTTGCGATCTGGCTCGACCGGATCGCGAACTCATCGCGCAGGCGGAGAGCGGCGGCCGGATCGCTCTCCAGCACGCGCTGAAACAGGCTGCGGGCGACGCGGATGACGGAGGAGTGCTCGAGCGCGATCGCACTCGAGGGACGCTTCATCGGCACCACCAGCGCGAGCTCGCCGATCAGCGTGCCGGGGCCGGCGATCATCTCGGCGCCGGCGCCGTCCTCGACGCGAAAGGCGCCGCGCTGAACCACGAAGCCGGCGTCCGCGTCGTCGCCCTGATTGAAGAGGACGTCGCCGCGCACGAAATCGCGCTGCTCGGAACCGATCGCCAACATGCGCAGCGAAGCGTCTCCCAACAGGCGCAGTGTCGGGACACGCTCGAGCAGCGCTACGTCGTCGTCGATTGACATTCAGGTCCGTGGCTCAAAGGCCCGCGATCTCAAACGATTCGCGGGACCTTGGGAGCGTATCACGGCACCAGCTTGTAGCCACCGGCTTCCGTGACCAGGATTTCCGGGTTGGCAGCGTCCTTCTCGATCTTCTGGCGGAGACGGTAGATGTGGGTTTCCAGCGTGTGCGTGGTGACACCGGAATTATAGCCCCAGACCTCCTGGAGCAGCGTCTCGCGCGAGACCGGCATCTGGCCGGCCCGGTAGAGGAAGCGAAGGATGGCGGTTTCCTTCTCGGTCAGCCGCACCTTGCGGGCATTGGCCGCGGTCAGCATCTTCGAGCCCGGACGGAAGCTGTAGGGCCCGACCGAGAACACCGCGTCTTCGCTCGCTTCGTGCTGACGAAGCTGGGCGCGGATGCGCGCCAGCAGCACCGCGAAGCGGAAGGGCTTTGCCACATAATCGTTGGCGCCGGATTCCAGGCCCAAAATCGTATCGGAATCCGTATCGTGCCCGGTCAGCATGATGATCGGGGCCTTGAAACCGCCCTTGCGCAAGCTACGCACCACCTCGCGGCCGTCGGTGTCGGGCAGGCCGACATCCATCAGTACCAGATCGGGGGAATTGGCCTTTGCGGCGCTCGCGCCCTTCGCACCGGTATCGACGGCGGAGGCTTCGAACTCTTCGTGCAGCGATAATTGCTCCACCAACGTATCGCGCAGATCGGAATCGTCATCCACGATCAGGATCTTGCGGGCATTGGCCATGGGGTCATCCTTTTGGGGTCGAACTCCGACGCGCGCATGCCGCCTCAGAGCTGCGATTGGTAAGTTAGAGGTCGCCGTTATTATTGTTGTTCGTGTTGAAGTAGTGGGCTGTTACCGATTCTCAAGCCAGAACTACTTTAACTCAGAATAGCAGGGCTTTTCGATGAATGTCCTGTAATGAAGCCGGCACCGCGCCTTCACATGAAAAATCCTTATTCCTCAATTACTTACGCCAAGAACAGACCGCTTTCCACGATCCGGGTGAGAGCGTCGGCTGGCAATCCGCGGCGGGGCTGGCTGACCGCCGGACCCCTGACGATTCCCGTCGCGCTCGGCCGTGGCGGCATTCGCGCCAACAAGCGCGAGGGCGACGGCGGCACGCCGAAGGGCAGCTTTCGGCCGCGGCAGCTCTGGTGGCGGGGCGACCGCCACAACCGGCCGCAGACCTTCCTGCCGGCCCGCGCCATTCAGCCCGAGGATGCCTGGTGCGAAGACCCCGCCGACCGCCATTACAACCGGCCGATCCGGCGCGGGGCGGGGCAGGGCGGCGATCGGCTCACGCGCGCCGACCACCTCTATGACTTCATCGTCGAGATCGACCACAATACGCGGCCACGCATTCCCGGGCGCGGCAGTGCCGTATTCCTGCATCTGGCGCGAGACAATTTTGGGCCGACGGCCGGCTGCGTCTCCATGAGGCAAGCAGCGATGGTGCAGTTGTTGCGGCGGCTTGGACCACGGACCAGGATCATCATCGGGTGAGGGACCATGCTCGACGAGAACCAGATCAAGGCTGCCTCGCGGGTGCTCGCAGGCCATTGGAGCGCCGGCACCAAGCTTGACGCGCTCGAAACCGCCTTGCGGCCGCATACGCGCAGCGAGGGCTATGCCATCCAGGCCGCGCTCGAATCCGCTTCAGGCGGCAAGCTGTTCGGCTGGAAGATCGCGGCAACCAGCGAGGCCGGGCAAAAGCACATCAACGTCAGGGGACCGATGGCCGGGCGCATCCTGAGCGACACCGTCATCGCCGATGGCGGCACGGCCTCGATGAAGGGCAACGAGATGCGGGTGGGCGAGCCGGAATTCGCCTTTCGCATGGCGCGCGACCTGCCGCCGCAGTCTTCGCCGTTTGGCGTCGGCGAAGTACTTGCGGCGGTCGATACGCTGCATCCCGCGATCGAAATTCCGGACTCGCGCTTTGTCGATTTCGCCAGCGCCGGCGAGGCGCAGCTCATCGCCGACAATGCGTGCGCCCATCTGTTCGTGCTGGGCGCGCCGACCACGGTGGATTGGCGCGCGCGTGATCTCGTGGAGGAGCGGCCAGAGATCGCGCTGCGTGGCCAGCGCTACGTCGGCCATGGCAAGAACGTGCTTGGCGATCCCCGTGTCGCACTCGCCTGGCTTGCCAACGAGCTGCGCGCGCTCAGGATCACATTAAGAGCGGGGGAGGTGGTGACGACCGGCACCTGCCATCCGCCGCTGCCGATTGGGGCCGGCGATCATCTCGCCGCCGATTTCGGTGCGCTGGGAAAGGTCTCGGTGAGATTCGGGTAGTCACTCACACTGCGCCGTCATTGCGAGGAGCGAAGCGACGAAGCAATCCAGGCTGCCTCAGCGGAAGGATACTAGATTGCTTCGCGTCGCTCGCAATGACGAACTTGAGATCTTGCGTGAGGCACGGCCTTCGCCGACCGCTACTACCGATGCCCGAAGATCGCCGAGCCCACGCGGATATGCGTGGCACCTAACATGATGGCGGTGGCGAAATCCGCGCTCATGCCCATCGAGAGATTCTTCAATCCGTTGCGCGCGGCGATCTTGGCGGTGAGCGCGAAATGCGCGGCCGGCGGCTCGTTCGCTGGCGGGATGCACATCAGGCCGGAAATGGTGAGCCCGTAGGTGTCCCTGCAGCTCGCGATGAAGGCATCCGCCTCACCGGGCGCGACGCCGGCCTTCTGCGGCTCCTCGCCGGTGTTGATCTGGACGAAGAGCTGCGGGTGCCGGTTCTGGGATTCGATTTCCTTGGCTAACGCCTGGCAAATGCTCGGACGGTCGACCGAATGAATGGCGTCGAACAGCGCGACCGCTTCTTTCGCCTTGTTGGATTGCAGCGGTCCGATCAGATGCAGTGCGATATCCGAGTAACCAGAAATTAACGCCGGCCACTTCGCCTTGGCTTCCTGCACGCGATTCTCGCCGAATACGCGCTGTCCGGCCGCGATGACCGGCGTAATCGCATCCGCGGCGAACGTCTTCGACACCGCGATCAGCGTCACCGCAGCGCGATCGCGCTGCGCGTCCTTGCAGGCGCGCGCGATCTCCTGCTCCACAACGGCGAGCGCATTTGGTGAATGCCCGGTTAGCGGCAAGGCGTTGGCTTCTGTCATGACATCGCTCGAGACCCGTGTCTCTACGGAGGTAGTTCCAATTTTACCGAGTTCAAGAAAGGCTTCTTGAACCCTTGGAACTAAGTTGCGCGCGGGGTGGGTAGCACAAAAATGGCCAACATCAGTCTCAACCGCAAACGCGCGAAACTCAAGCAGGTTCTCGGAATCCGGGCCCGGCTTGCGTTGCTCGCGGTGATTCTGGTGACGCCCCTGATGCTGGAGCGCATCCGTTCGCTCGAAGATGCGCGCGTCAAGCAGATCGCGCAAGCGACGACCGAGTTCACCACCGTTGCGAGGCACAGCGCGGACGCGCAGCGCGAGGTGATTTCGTCGGTCGAGACCATTTTGAAATCCGAGGCTTTCATCCGCGCTTCCGCCGGCGGCGTCAGCAAGAGCTGCGACGTATTGCGCGCGAGCCTGCCGGCCAGCCTGCCCTGGATTCGCACGCTGCTGATCGCCGGCCAGGACGGCCGCATCCAGTGCTCGACCAACAACATGTATGTCGGCCTCGACTTGAGTGACCGGCCCTATTTCCAACAGGCGCAGGAAACCGGCCGTTTCGTGCTCTCCGATTTCCTGCTGGCAAAACCTTCGCAGATGCCGACCGTGATGGCGGTCTATCCGGTCTCCGCGCTCTCGGGCGTCCCGGACGCCGTGGTGCTCGCGACCGTGAACCTCGACTGGATGTCGAAGATCATGAACAATCTGGGCGGCCGCTCCGGCATTTCGGCCGTGCTGGTCGATAGCACCGGCACGGTGCTGGCCGCGCCCGCCGACCAGTACAGCGCGGTCGGACGTCCGCTCGACAACCTGCCGCTGATGTCGGCGATCGCCGACATGGCGCTGCGCTCGGATCAGGACGAGGGATCGCTGTCCTTCACGGCGGTCGACGGCTCCCGCCGCGCAGTCAGCTACATGCGCATCGCCGGCACCAATGCGCGCCTGATCGCCAGCATCGACGAGGACAAGGTCTCTGCCGCCGTCAGCCGCGACATCCGCACCGCTTATCTCCAGCTCGCTTTCGTCGTCGTGTTCGTTCTGCTCGGCGCACTGATTGCGGCAGAGAAGCTGGTGATCAAGCCGATCGAGATGCTCGCGGACATGGCCAAGCGCTTTGGCCAGGGCGACCTCTCGGCCCGCGCCGCGCGCAATCGCCTGCCAGCCGAGTTCGTGCCGCTCGCCCGGGCCTTCAATGCGATGGCCGCACAGCTCGGGCAGCGTGAACGCGAGCTGATCGCGAGCAACGACCGGCTGACCGTGATGGCCTCGATCGACATGCTGTCGGGTCTTGCCAACCGCCGCGGCTTCCAGAGCCGCCTCGATTTCGAATGGATGCGCGCGCAGCAATATGACAGCGACCTGTCGCTGCTGATGATCGACGTCGATCATTTCAAGCTCTTCAACGACACCTATGGCCATCTCGAGGGCGATTCCTGCCTGACCCGGCTCGGCGAAACGCTGTCGGGGATTGCGGCCGACACCATGGGCTTTGCCGCGCGGTATGGCGGCGAGGAATTCTGCCTGTTGCTGCCGAACACGGACCTCACGCGCGCCATGGAGATCGGCGAGACCGTTCGCGCCGCAGTGCTGCGGCTGTGCCTGCCGCATATCACCTCGAGCCACATGATCGTCACCGTCTCGATCGGCGTTGCCGCAGCGCGGCCCAATGAGACCTTGCGTCCGGGCGATCTCATCGAAGCGGCCGACGCCGCGCTCTACGCCGCCAAACATCGCGGCCGCAACACCGTCGTCGAGCACGGTTCGGTGCAGGAGAGCGAAGGCGCCAGCGCGATGGCGATGGCGGTCTGAAACAGCTCCCGCTCAGGCCGTTTTGAAGGCCTTAGACGTTGACCCCCGAGCTGCTTTTGTGGCCTAGTCCGCCGTCTTTACGACGGCCGAACCCTAGAAAACCGCAACGATTCCATGACCTCCGAACGTTATAACGCCCGCGATTCCGAACCGCGCTGGCAAGCCGCCTGGGACGAAAAGGCGATCTTCGTCTCCCGAAACGACGATTCGCGGCCGAAATACTACGTGCTGGAGATGTTCCCTTACCCGTCCGGGCGCATCCATATCGGCCACGTCCGGAACTATACGCTCGGTGACGTGCTGGCCCGCTTCATGCGCGCCAAGGGTTTCAACGTGCTGCACCCGATGGGCTGGGATGCCTTCGGCCTGCCGGCGGAGAACGCCGCGATCGAGCGCAAGGTCGCGCCGAAAGCCTGGACCTACGACAACATCGCAGCGATGAAGAAGCAGCTCCGCTCGATCGGGTTGTCGCTGGACTGGAGCCGCGAGATCGCAACCTGCGATCCCTCCTACTACAAGCACCAGCAGAAGATGTTCCTGGACTTCCTGCGCGAGGGCCTCGCCGAGCGCGAGAAGCGCAAGGTGAACTGGGACCCCGTCGACATGACGGTGCTCGCCAACGAGCAGGTGATCGACGGCCGTGGCTGGCGTTCGGGCGCTGTCGTTGAACAACGGGAAATGAACCAGTGGGTCTTCAAGATCACGAAGTACTCGCAGGAGCTCCTGAGCGCGCTGGATACGCTCGACCGCTGGCCGGACAAGGTGCGGCTGATGCAGCGCAATTGGATCGGCCGCTCCGAGGGCCTGCTGATCCGCTTTGCGCTGGATCAGGCAACGACGCCTGCCGGCGAGAGCGAACTGAAGATTTTCACGACGCGCCCGGACACGCTGTTCGGCGCAAAGTTCATGGCGATCTCGGCCGATCATCCGCTGGCGCAGGCTGCCGCCGCCAAAAACCCGAAGCTTGCCGAGTTCATCGCCGAGATCAAGAAGATCGGCACAGCGCAGGAGATCATCGACACCGCCGAGAAGCAGGGCTTTGACACCGGCATCCGCGCCGTCCACCCGTTCGATCCGACCTGGAAGCTGCCGGTCTATGTCGCGAACTTCGTGCTGATGGAATACGGCACCGGCGCGATCTTCGGCTGCCCGGGCCATGACCAGCGCGACCTCGACTTCGTCAACAAGTACAATCTCGGCGTCACGCCGGTGGTGTGCCCCGAAGGCCAGGATCCGAAGACCTTTGTCATCACCGACACCGCCTATGACGGTGACGGCCGCATGATCAATTCGCGCTTCCTCGACGGCATGACCATCGACGCGGCGAAGGAAGAGATCGCAAAGCGCCTGGAAAACGAGATGCGCGGCAACGCGCCCATCGGCGAGCGCCAGGTGAATTTCCGCCTGCGCGACTGGGGCATCTCGCGCCAGCGCTATTGGGGCTGCCCGATTCCCGTCATCCACTGCCCGAAATGCGACGTGGTGCCGGTGCCGGATTCAGAGCTGCCGGTGAAGCTGCCTGACGATGCGACCTTCGACAAGCCGGGCAACGCGCTCGACCATCATCCGACCTGGAAGCACGTCACCTGCCCGAAATGCGGCGGCAAGGCTCTGCGCGAAACCGACACCATGGACACCTTCGTGGACTCGTCCTGGTACTTTGCGCGCTTCACCGATCCCTGGAACGAGGCCTCGCCGACGACGCCTGCGGTGGCGAACCGGATGCTGCCGGTCGACCAGTATATCGGCGGCGTCGAGCATGCGATTCTGCATCTGCTCTACAGCCGCTTCTTCACCCGCGCGATGAAGGCGACCGGCCATATCGCGCTGGATGAGCCGTTCGCCGGCATGTTCACGCAGGGCATGGTGGTGCACGAGACCTACCAGAAGGCCGACGGCACCTACGTGCAGCCGGTCGAGGTGAAGGTCGAGACCGGCGGCAATGGCCGGCGCGCCACGCTGCTCAGCACAGGCGAAGACATCCAGATCGGCGCGATCGAGAAGATGTCGAAGTCGAAGAAGAACACGGTCGACCCCGACGACATCATCGAGACCTATGGCGCCGATGTCGCGCGCTGGTTCATGTTGTCGGACTCACCGCCCGACCGCGACGTGATCTGGAGCGACGAGCGCGTTCAGGGCGCCTCGCGCTTCGTGCAGCGGCTGTGGCGGCTGGTGAACGAAGCCGCGGAAGCCTCCAAGGGCGCGCCGGCGGCCCGGCCGGCGAGCTTTGGCGCGGATGCGATCGCCCTGCGCAAGGCCGCCCATAGCGCGCTGGACAAGGTCACGATCGGAATCGAGCGGCTGCACTTCAACGTCTGCCTCGCCCATATCCGCGAATTCGCCAACAGCCTGTCCGAGGTGCTCCAGCGCCCCGGCCAGCCGGCGGCCGACCTCGGCTGGGCGATCCGGGAGGCCGGGGCCATCCTGGTCCAGCTGTTCTCCCCGATGATGCCGCACCTGGCCGAGGAGTGCTGGCGGGTAGCGGGCCAGACCGGCTTCGTTTCGGAGGCCGCATGGCCGCAAATCGAACGCGATTTGCTGGTTGAAGACACTGTGACCCTGGTGGTCCAGGTCAACGGCAAGAAGCGGGGTGAGGTCACGGTTGCAACAGTGGCCCAGAATCCGGAAATCGAGGCTGCCGTTTTGGCCCTCGATGCGGTAAAGCTGGCCCTGGACGGCAAGCCCGTCCGCAAGGTGATCATCGTCCCCAAGAGGATCGTGAATGTTGTCGGCTAGGATCCGCATCGCTGCCCGCCTCGTCGCGGTTGCCGCCCTTGCGGCAATGACGGCCGGCTGCTTCCGGCCGATGTATGCCGAGCATACCGACGGTACTCCGGGATTGCGGGACAAATTGATGGGCGTGGAAATCCCCCCCGTCGACAAGCCCAATGCCTCGCGCGAGGCCCGGGTCGGCGTGGAGATCCGCAACGCCCTCGCCTTCAAGCTTTATGGCAGCGCCACCGGCGCGCCGCCGACCCACCGCCTGGAGCTGCGGTTCACGACCAGCCGCTCCTCACTGCTCATCAGCTCCGCGACGGGCCTGCCGACGAGCGAGAACTACGGCATCGACGTTCAGTATAATCTGATCAACAACGCGACCAACACTTCGGTGATGACCGGCACCACCTTCTCGCGCGTGTCCTACGACATCCCGGGCTCCTACCAGCGCTTCGCGCGTCAGCGCGCCGTTCGCGATGCGGAAGACCGTGCCGCCAACGAGGTCGCCGACAACATCTCGACCCGCCTCGCCGCCTTCTTCACCGCCGGCACGTAACCGCTTCCGTCATTCCGGGGCACGCGAAGCGTGAACGCGGAATGACGATCCGTAACCTCTGGATTCTCTGGTGCGCATTTGCGCACCATAGTTCGCGCGCTGCGCGCCCCGAATGACGATTTGGCCCATGGTCGCGTTGCGCGGAAAAGAGATCGACGCCTTCCTCGCCCGCCCCGATTCGGGCCGTCCGATCATCCTGCTCTATGGCCCCGATGCCGGGCTCGTTCGCGAGCGCGCCGACGCGCTGATCGCATCCGCGGTCGATGATCCCAACGACCCCTTCTCGCTGGTCAAGCTCGACGGCGATGAACTCTCGGCTGAACCCTCGCGCCTCGTCGACGAAGCCATGACCGTGCCGCTGTTCGGCGGCCGCCGCGCCATCCGCGTGCGCGCCGGCTCGCGCAGCTTTGCCAGTGGCGTCGACACGCTGGCCGAGATGAACGTGACGGACTGCCGCATCGTGATCGAGGCCGGCGAGCTCCGTCCCGAATCGCCGCTGCGCAAGGCCTGCGAGCGCGCCAAGACGGCAGTCGCGATCGGCTGCTATCCCGACACCGAGCGCGATCTCGCCAAGCTGATGGAAGACGAGCTGCGCATCGCCAATTTGCATATCGCGCAGGACGCGCGCGCCGCGCTGATGTCGTTCCTCGGCGGCGACCGCCAGGCCTCGCGCAACGAGCTGCGCAAGCTGACGCTCTATGCTCACGGCAAGGGCGAGATCACGCTCGACGACGTGATGGCGGTCGTTGCTGACGCGTCCGAGCTCAAGCTCGATCCGATCGTCGACGGCGCCTTCGCCGGACGCCCCGACATCGTCGAAAGCGAGTTCGCCAAGGCGATGATCGCCGGAACCTATCCCGGCATGATCATCTCAGCCGCGCAGCGCCAGGCGGCGTGGCTGCACAAGTCGGCGCTCACCGTCGCCGAGGGCACGCCGATCTCGGCCGTGCTCGAAGGCGGGTTTCCACGGCTGCATTTTTCACGAAAGCCCGCGGCCGAAACGGCGCTGCGCAATTTCAGCGTGGCGCGACTTGCCGGCGTCATCGAGCAGCTTGCAACCGCAGCCCTCGATACCCGCAAGCAGCCGTCCCTCGCCGCCGCGATCGCGCAGCGCACGCTGATGGCGATCGCCGCGAACGCGAAGCGGCGGGGTTGAAACTCCGCTCCATCCACGCGTCATTGCGAGACGCGCCTTCAGGCGCGAACTATGGTGGGCAATTGCGCACCATAGAATCTAGAGGTTGTTGCGCGAGATCCCGGGTTCTCGCTTCGCGAGCCCCGGAATGACGGCGCGGAGTTAGAGCACGCCCTTCGCCAACCTGCGCATCACCTCGTCGAGCTGCTCGAGGTTGCGGTAGTTGATCTGGACGGAGCCGCCGGGATCGCGGTGGTTGACGGTGACCTTGAGGCCGAGCGCATCGCTGACGCGCTTTTCAAGATCGATCGTGTCGGGGTCTTTCTCCTTGGCCCCTGCCCCGGCGCGCGCCTTCTGCGGCTTGCGCTCCGGCACGCCCTCCTCGTGCGCGAGCGCTTCGGCCTGGCGCACGTTGAGGCCTTCCTCGACGATGCGCTTGGCCGCCGTGAGCGGATCGGGCACGCCGATCAGCGCGCGGGCGTGGCCGGCCGTCAACTGCCCGCTCGCGATGAAGGCCTGCACTTCCACCGGCAACTTCGTCAGCCGCATCATGTTGGCGACGTGGCTGCGGCTCTTGCCGACGACTTTTGCGATGTCGTCCTGACTGCGTTTGAACTCGCCCGCGAGCGCGTGATAGCCCTGCGCTTCTTCCATCGGGTTGAGGTCTTCGCGTTGCACGTTCTCGATGATCGCGAACTCCAGCGCATCGCTGTCGCTGATGTCGACCGGAACGATCGGCACCTCGTGCAAACCAGCGAGCTGGGAGGCACGCCAGCGCCGCTCGCCGGCGATAATCTCGTAACGGTCCTGCGTGCCCTTCACTGGACGGACTACGATCGGCTGGATCACGCCATGCTGCTTGATGGAGTCAGAGAGCTCCTTGAGCTCAACTTCCGAAAAAGTGCGGCGCGGGTTACGCGGATTGGGTTTGATGAATTCGATCGGCACCTTGCGCTGCGCGCGCGGCCGCTCGACATGCGCCGCCTCCCCGCCGACATCACCGATCAGACTCGCAAGACCCCGGCCCAGTCGCGAACGCGCTTCGTCGGCCATCGCCAGCTCCCTTGGATTCACGTAGCAGTACTCCAGAACTGAATTTCAGATTCTCGATCGTAGGGTGGGCAAAGGCGCGTCTTCACGCCGTGCCCACCATCTTTCCAATCGAACGATTTTGGTGGGCGCGCTTCGCTTTGCCTACCCTACGGCAGTTTCAATGTGTCGTGCGCAGCTCGCGCTCGCGCTGGATCACTTCGGTGGCGAGCCGCAAATACGCTTCGCTGCCGACGCATTTGAGATCGTAGACCAGCACCGGCTTGCCGTAGGACGGCGCCTCTGAGATGCGCACGTTGCGCGGGATCATGGTCTTGTAGACCTTCTCGCCCATGAACTGGCGGACGTCGGCGACGACCTGGTTCGACAAATTGTTGCGCGAGTCGAACATGGTCAGCACGATGCCGTGGATCGATAGGCCGGGATTCAGTGTCGAGCGCACCTGCTCGACCGTCTGGAGCAGTTGCGACAGACCTTCGAGCGCGAAGAACTCGCATTGCAACGGCACCAGGATCGCATCGGAGGCCGCCATCGCATTCACCGTGAGCAGGTTGAGCGAGGGCGGGCAGTCGATCAGCACGTAGGTGTAGTCTGCATCCGGCGAGACGTTGTTGTTGAGCGAAGAGATCGCATCGCGCAGGCGGAAGGCGCGGCCAGGCGTGGTGCCGAGCTCAAGCTCGAGTCCGGAGAGGTCCATTGTCGAGGGTGCGATGTGCAGCCGCGGCACCGCAGTCGAGACCACCGCTTCGCGCAAGGCGGCTTCGCCGACCAGCACGTCATAGGTCGAGCAGGAGCGGTTGCGTCGATCGATGCCGAGACCGGTCGAGGCGTTGCCTTGCGGATCGAGATCGACGATCAGGACGCGCTCACCAATCGCCGCGAGTGCCGTGCCGAGGTTGATCGCCGTGGTTGTTTTTCCCACGCCGCCCTTCTGATTCGCGAGCGCCAGGATCCGCGGATGGCCCTGCGGCACCGTCTCGGTCTGCTCCTGCTGAGGTTCGTCAATCACGGTCATGCCACTTCCCCACTCGCCCCCGTTTTCCGGGCCCTCACCCACGCCGCTGGATAGTGTCCAGCTCCACGATCCAACCGTCGCCCGTCCGGCTTTGATGGAGCTTGGGCTGAATAGTCCAATATTTAGCGGCTTCGGTCAATTCAGCCTCTACATCTTGGCCCTTGGGAAACAACGCTTTTGCACCGCTACGCACCAAGGGCTCCGCAAAGCCGATGAGTTGATGTAGCGGAGCCAGTGCGCGCGCGGTGACGCAATCGACCGGGCCGGTGATTCTATCCACATTATCCCCGATCTCAGCGAGATGTACGACCCCCGGAGCGCCGGCGATTCGGATCGCTTCGCGCAGGAAGGCGGCCTTCTTCGCGATTCGTTCGACGAGGTGGACACTGGCGCCCGGAATCTCCGCCATCATGCAGGCCAGCACCACACCCGGAAAGCCGCCGCCGCTGCCGAGATCGGCCCAGCGCTTCGCCGATGGTGCGAGCGAGACGAGCTGGAGTGAATCGGCGATGTGGCGGGTCCAGAGATGCGGCAGCGTCGAAGGCGCGACCAGATTGGTCTTGGCCTGCCACTCCCGGAGCAACGCGACGTAGCGATCGAGGCGCATCTCCGTTTCACGTGAAACGGGCGCGAGCTCGAGGGCTGCAGCCTTGTCCGCCGCCAGCGCCGAATCTAGCGCCTCCGCGTTTGGTGACGGCGCCGTCTTCCGGGCCCCCTCTCCCGTGTCAGGTCGCCGCGATGAGGATTTGCCCTTGGATTTGCCTCCGGCCGGTCCGCGCTGTTTCACGTGAAACGCCTAAGCGGTCGCCCTGGAAGTCTTGCGTCGTGCCTCACGGCGCAGATACGCGGCGAGGATGCCCAGCGCTGCCGGCGTCATGCCGTCGATCCGGCCCGCCTGCCCCACCGTGAAGGGTCGTGCCTTCTCCAGCTTGGCCCGCACCTCGTTCGAGAGTCCGGGCACGAACTGGTAGTCGACATCGGCGAGAACCAGCCCCTCGTCCCGCCGGAAGGCCTCGACGTCGGCGCTCTGGCGCTCAAGATAGACATCGTACTTGGCGTCGATCTCAAGGTGGGTCGCGATCCCAGGGTCAATGGCCGACAGCTCCGGCCAGATGCCACGAACCTGGCCCCAGCCGACATCCGGATAGGCCAACAGCTCAAAGGCCGACCGGCGCTGGCCGTCCCGGTTCAGGGACAGCCCGTGTCGCGCCGCTTCGTTTGGCGTCAGCGTCAAGGACTTTGACAGCGCTTTGGCGGCCTGGAGCGCTGCCATCTTGGCGCGATGGTGCGCCGTCCGGGCACTGCCGACACATCCCAGGTCGATGCCCTTCTCGGTCAGACGCTGGTCGGCATTATCCGCCCGCAGGGTCAGCCGATACTCGGCGCGCGAGGTGAACATCCGATAGGGTTCGGAGATGCCGCGGGTGACGAGGTCGTCGATCATAACCCCGAGATAGCCGTCGGCCCGGTCGAATACCGTGAGCGCCGCCCCACTCGCGGCCAATGCCGCGTTCAGGCCGGCGACAATGCCCTGGGCCGCAGCCTCCTCATATCCCGTCGTGCCATTGATCTGTCCGGCCAGGAACAGTCCCTGCACCCGCCTAGTCTGGAGGGTCGGATCGAGCTCGCGGGGATCGACATGGTCGTATTCGATGGCATAGCCCGGCCGGACCATCCTGACCTGCTCCAGGCCGGGGATGCTGGCGAGGATCGCGAGTTGAATCTCCTCCGGCAGCGAGGTCGAGATGCCGTTGGGATAAACGGTCGGGTCATCGAGCCCTTCCGGCTCCAGGAAGATCTGGTGGCCGTCCCGATCGCCGAAGCGGACGATCTTGTCCTCGATCGACGGGCAGTAGCGCGGCCCCGTGCTCTTGATCTGGCCCGAATACATGGGCGAGCGATGCACATTGGCCCGGATCACCTCATGGGTCGCAGCGGTGGTCCGGGTGATGCCGCACTGGATCTGCGGGGTCGTGATCCGCTCCGTCATCACCGAGAACGGCTCCGGCGGATCGTCTCCTGGCTGCATTTCCACGGCGGACCAGTCGATCGTCGTGCCGTCGAGGCGCGGCGGCGTGCCGGTCTTGAGCCGGCCCAGCGTGAAGCCCGCCTGCTCAAACGACTTCGACAGCCCCATTGCCGGCGCCTCGCCGACGCGCCCCGCCGGCCAGTTCTTCTCACCGAGATGGATCAGGCCGCGTAGAAAGGTGCCGGTAGTGACCACGACGGCCCCTGCCCGGATCATCCGGCCATCGGCCAGACGGAGCCCGGTGACGCGACCGTCCGAGACCATCAGTTCGTCCGCCTCGCCCTCAATCACGCTGAGGCCATCGGTCTGTTGGATCGCAGCCTGCATCGCGGCCGCATAGAGCTTGCGGTCAGCCTGCGTCCGGGGTCCGCGGACGGCTGGACCCTTGCGGCGATTGAGCATCCGGAACTGAATGCCGCCGGCATCTGCCACCCGGCCCATCAAACCGTCGAGCGCATCGACCTCGCGGACCAGGTGGCCCTTGCCAAGACCCCCGATGGCGGGATTGCAGGACATCGCACCGATGGTCGAGAAACGGTGCGTCACCAGAGCAGTCGTCGCACCCATCCGGGCAGCAGCAGCAGCGGCCTCACAGCCGGCATGGCCGCCGCCAATCACGATGACGTCGAAACTCTCTCGCTCTGTCCGCATAGGCGGACTTCTAGCCCAGGGACGATGAAGCCGGAAGTGGAAACTGGTGAGACGGTTGTTTCACGTGAAACAGAGACGCTCGGCCGTGAGGCATTTTTCGCAAAACAACCCCATGCAAAGTAGAAGGCACGGGGCACCCGGTGTTTCACGTGAAACAAGTTGGGTTCGCTGGGGAAGGTCTGGCGCCAAACGACGCCATTGCAAGCGCAGCGGAGCAATGCAGAATCGTCCGTAGGTGACATCCTGGATTGCTCACATGGGGAGTTGGTGTGTCAAGGTGGTTGGTCAGCTCTTTGTTCGATTGCAGGCCAGCTCTTCG
>NZ_JBANBA010000159.1:0-14812 GCF_059803475.1 Bradyrhizobium sp. UFLA05-89
CGCCTAAGAACAAATCCGAACTCGCCGACGCGATCGGCGACTCGCTCTCGAGCAAAGCGGATATCCTGGGGCCGGGAGACCTGAACGCCGCTCCGCAATCCGAGCTTCGACGGAGCCCGCGATACGTTGGAGGCGAACCATGTCATCATAGTATCGAGCCGGGCGTCGGTAAGGCGAGACTCAATGGGTACTTCTTTTCAATAGTATTGCCAGAATGCCAGGCACCCCGTAAACGAGCCCCCGCACCGTTCGGGGCTGACGTTCAGTGGTCGCCCGCAGCGGGGCGCGTAGCTCAATGGTTAGAGCCGGCCGCTCAGAACGGTCTCGTTGCAGGTTCGAGTCCTGCCGGGCCCACCAAGGAAATCAAAGAAGAAGAAGAAGACTCCTTATGACGAACCGCTTCGTCTCATTGGAATCACCGCACCAGAAACCGCACCAGAAACGTGCGCCTTTCGTTCACCGGCGGCTGGTTCGCGCTTAGTGATTTTCTCGACCGCGTCAGACAAATAGTCGGGATGGTGGTGGCCATACGTGTTCAGGTTATCTCGGAATGTCGCTTGAAGTGCCGCGGCCTGCCAAGGATCCGCACCTCTCTGCATGAGCCAAGTCGCTGCGGTGTGTCACAGAGTGTGAGGGGAGATTCCCGGACCAAGCTCTGCAAGCCTGACGGCAGTCTTGAACGCTGTTTTGACCGAGTTCACGGGCTTTCCGTTGTACTCGACAACGACCGAGCGCCGGAATGGGAGAGGCTGCAGCGATGGCTCCCGCACGCGTTCCGCTGTAGATTCCCAATAAGATAAAGCGAGCCAGATGTCGGAGCGGACGCTTGCTTGTGGGAACCTTCACGTCGTCCAACGGTCGACGCGAGCCTTTCTGCATTTCACGATAGCGCCAGCATATCCAAATCAGTTTGGCCGCATCGCTGCGCGTCAGCCACTTGTCTCGGGGCTCGCCTTTTTTTTGGCAGCGAGACCTTCACGATTTCTCGATGATAGCCTTCGTCTGCATGGTGTCCGATGGCAGCGCGGAGATCTTCAAGGTCTCGGCGAGCACCGCCCCTCTTGCGACGCTTCTTCGTACAGGCGCGACATGCCTCACCATTGACCTCGCCAAGCGCTTTTGCGCCCCACCACTCGTTCAATCGCTCGATTCGCTTCTTGAGTTTGCGGATATCTGGGATGGCATCTTCGTGTTCGCCATCGACCTTGAAGCGACAGCGAAGCTTGTCGAGTTGCGCATCCAGATAGATCGAGAGGACATCCGCGACTGGGATATCATCTATGTGCCGCACTCGTCGTTTCGGTGTGTGTTTGGAAGTGATGTAGTCCCTTAGCTTTTCCTCCGCGGCTGCAATCTCATCTGCAGCGCAGCCTGTGCTGACATCCCGACCGTTGTCTCTGATGATCCAGGTTGCTTGATGGCTGATCTTTCCGTCTCGGCGGGCGGACTTGAGCTGAAGTCTGGCACCCTTGCTTCTTCGCGGCATAGCTGTCGCATCCGTTCAATATGAGCCAGCGTTGTAAATTCCTTGCCGGCAATCTTCTCAATAACCAATCGGTTACGATCGCGCTCACGGCGTAAACCCGCGACCGTCATTCCTCCTAAAGGAAACGCGATCTTCACGGCATCAGCAAGGCGAAGAGGAGTATCTGGTGTAATTTCAGGTTGCGTTCGATTTGTCATCGACGCCTTATCGAAATTGCAAAGAGGAAGTCCATCTGTGCGACATCCCTCGCAATCGAACCTCGCACGCTTGCGATCGCAGTTCAGCAATGGCATGGCAAGCAACTCGTTGACGATAAGGGCATGGGCCGCAACATCGGTGTGCGAGCCTTGGAATGTACCTTGAGCAGCTTGACGTCATCGGTGGCCAAGCTGTCAAAGATGATGAAGCGATCCGAAGGCTCTTTGCGACAGAAGGCTCGCAGCCTCGGAATTGGACTAGGCCATCAGCGTTAAGTGAGGAGACCCACGGTGTGCTCGCTCACCGGAAAGCCCGGTTTCAGATCGAAAGATCGATCAAAGCAGCTCCGATTGGCGTAATAATGTGGCTCAATCCGAAAGCAAGCGCGGCACGGACTCGCTCACGAATGCCCAGGGCAACCGAGGCGGAGTGCAGCCAATCAAGCTCGAACTGCGGGAAGAGGTCACCGCTCTGGCGAGACCTTACCCGCAGGGACAAATAGATCGGCAGTTGGTGCGCCCTGATGGATCCGCTGTTCGCATTGCGTGCCTCACAGGACATCAAGACACAGGCCGGCAGAAATCCTGAGTGTTTCGATGGAGTGCACGGCAGAAGCGCCATGGGCTTCTTCTTGGCCGGCCTCGCGTTGCCTGCTGCTCCAGACCATGGAAATCGACCCGGAACGAACGAAGAACTTACTATTCCTCGGGCCGATGACGATATCGAAATCGCCGGCCGCTGAACCCGTGTCAATTGACGGTGACGCGCTGTGCGCCTTAAATGAGGCAACGATTCGTTGCATTCGCTGGAGCTGTATGCTCAATAGTGGTGGCTCGCAATTCTGGATTTTTCAACCGCAAAGCCCAACAGCCCGCACATGCCCGACAAGCCGCAGAGCATGCCTTCAAGTCTTCTCTTCACATCCGAGTCCGTTGAGTTCAGCGCCGAAGCGCTCGGGATTACGCTTAAGACGGATGAAAAGACACTGATCGAAATTGATGAAATTCAGGAAGAGGCGGTCCGTGCCGCGCAGGCGAGCAAGAAGTTCGCCTTGCGATAGCGCCTTGTAGGTTTTTATGTCCCGATACTTTTCATGAAGTTTGTACTGATCCAATCGATTTCCAATGAACGTAGACTATCTCGTCGGGCAGCTCAACAACGAGAGTGACTGGAAGACCCTGGCTGGGTGTCTCGGCGGAAATCATCGCGTCGTCGCCAGCATCATTCGTCACTTGATGGTCATCGGTGCCAAGTCGTATCTGATCGAGTCCCGCTACATCGACCGCGACTATTCGTCCGATTACCGGCGCTTCTACGCGCAGACATTCAAGACCTACGATCGTCATTGCAAGCGCGTGCATTTCTTTGCCGAAGATCTCGAACCCATCGGCACCAACAAGAATTGGGTCGAGCGTGCCGTGGCTCTCCAGAAAACCAGCAAGCGCAGCTATCTTGGTTTCTGCGTGGTGCGGCCGTTGCCCAACGCGCCGATCGGACGGACCGCCCTGCGTGGCGATGGCCCGGCTGGGCCCGATCTTGAATCCGTGGTGACGTGCCGAGCCAGCATCCGCGCCAACCTGCTCGGCGCAGAGCTTGACGTAGTGGGGGCCTGCTTCATGCAGCAGGACTCACGTGTCGGTGCTTGTGCCCAGGTCGCGATCTGGACCGGCGCGCGCCACATGCATCACAGGCACAGATACGACTGGCTCTCAGTTGCAGATATCACGCGCCTGGCCGTGCCGACGACGGCCGAGGAGGCAACCTCGCTTCCGGCTGGATCCGACTTTCTGACCTCCGAGCGCATGATCCGAGCGATCCACGACATGGGCTTTCAGCCGCTTTGCGTGGAAGGCGCCAATGTCGGCGCCGCCATCCTGCCGTACGTGGAATCGGGATTGCCGGTCATCCTCGGTCTTCAGGACAAGAAATCCCCCGGATCACTTGGGCATGCCGTCACGGTGATTGGCCGCGTATTCGGCAAGCAGAAGACCCCCAGCAACCAGCTTGTTGATTACTTTCCAGCCTACATTGTGCACGACGACCAGGCTGGGCCTTACATGCTGCTTCCCAAGGACGCGAAAACGGCCATCGCGTACAATTTCGACCCTCATCAACTGGTCCACCATCGCCTGCATGGCACGGCGCAGGTCGATCTCAATGTGGCGGACCACGCCGTTTTCGCCGTCGTGCTCATGCCGCTACGGGCATTTTCGACTGCCGGCGCAGCGGAACGCACCGCGTGGGGTCGGCTCGACGCCACCTTGCGCAACATGAAGGACATCCGTCGCAGGCTGGCGAAGCAAGGGGTCGAAGTGAACGACCGGCTTCTCAACGAGCTCATCTCGGCGCACAAGAACAACGGCATCGTCATGCGCACCTACCTGACCTCCGCCTCGGGCTACCGTACTCACATCGGTCAGTCCTCTGCATCGGGCGGATTGAAAGATCTACTGATGCGGCTGCACCTGCCTCACTTCACCTGGATCACCGAGATCTCGACCGTCGATTCGTACAACCAGGCTTCGCCCGGGTTACGACGCATGTATGGACACAGCATTCTGGACGCGACCTCGACAGGCAAGGACGCCGCGGGCCTTCTCTCCCTACACTTGCCAGGCATGCTCATCGTCCGCGACGTCAATGCGGATCCCGGCAAAGACGAGAAGGTCTTTGCCATTAGGGATGACGGCCTCTACGAATGTCGTGAGAAGCGCTTCATGCACTAAAGCGCGATGGGGTTCGGATCAATCGTCACTGCGCTTTAGCTTCTTGTTTGAGCATGATCTTCTCGGAAAACCGCTGCACACGTTTCTGGATCATACTCTAGCGCGGGCGCACCGGCAGCGGGAAATGATCGCCCCGGCCCAAGCGACCGTGATCGATACCCGAGCACTCCAAACACTCCGTATCCTGGCGCGGAACGTCGTAGCTTGCGCGGTTCTTGCGCGAATTCCAACGGAACCACGCCGCCTCCGCGTCGTCATTTTTTAGTCCGGTCATGTGGAACAGGAAGTCGTCGGCGGCATGCGCGCAGGCGATCGCGTTCATGGTTACGACGCTTGGCGCCGCCACCCCCGGATCGTCCAGATAGGCATAGCCTTTCTTGACCGTCTCCGGCACGGCTTCATCCTGGATGCGAGCTGGGTTGATGAGGCCGTTGCACCACAAACAACCGTGCCCCGGGCGCACGGTGCGCGCGACGCAGAATACATCGCCAACTTCGCCGGCTTGGCTGACCGGAACTTTTGCACCGACCTGCACGCCGGGAATGCCGTACTGATTGACGATGGCGTTGAACAACAGCCGCGCACTCATCGTGTCCGCCCCCAGGAAGAGGTAGTCGCAATCGGTAAACCGCTTTGCCACGTCGGCATCGAGAAAGTCGCGCGGCAAGGCAATTACCTTCACGTTCGGATTCGCGCGCTTAATGTTGCGCGCCGCCATATGCACCTTGTATTGGCGCAACATCTCGCGGATGCGCGCCGGCAGCCATGCGGGCGGCGATGCGTCCGAACGCCAAGCGGCGATCAGGCGCGGCAGATTCGTCGTCTCGGCCTTGTCGGGATCGGCGAGAACGAATTCACCCACGCCAAGCCGACCAAGCAACTCTGCCAGAATCGATCCTGCGCCGCCCAGCCCGATGATGCCCACGCGCGTGCGGGCCAGGATGGCTTGCCCACGGTCGCCGAATAGCCGACTTTGTCGGTCATAGTCCGGAATGCGCCTCGCCACTGCGGGCGGTTGCGGAAACAACTCAAGCCGCTTACCGCCGATTACCGCGGCACTTGCGAGCGGTGCTCGCCGCCCGCCGGGCAGCCAGAGATCACCCGCTACGGCGGCGCCAGCGAACACGAGCGCGCCGACGGGCATGCCGCGCGCGATATCGATCAACGCGGGATAGCCGCGCTCATGCGAGGCCATGTCGTCTGGCGAGAAGGCGACAGCGGTCGTGCCACCATGATTGTGTATGGCAAGATAGGCCAGCTTGAGGTCGCGCGCGCGCAAGATGCGGCTTTGGATGAACTGGGCCCTGAGCATCCGGTAGCCGTATTTCCCCGGCACATAGTCGACGCCGTCGACCGCCAGATGCAGTTCGCGCGCGACCAGGCGCAGGCCGCGGTCGGACTGGCAAATTCCGGCGAGAATAATCGCGCCGTGCTCGTCGTGATCGCCAGGAAAGAGGTGCCGCATCAGGGTCTGGTACATGCCTTCGGGCAGACTCAGACGCCAAGGACCTATGGATGGGTGCGGAGCCATTGCATCACTTTCAGGAGTTTGAGCGCCGCGGTATCGGTCGCCGGGTTGAGCTTGTTTGAGCGGCGTGAGATCTGCATTGCGGGCTTGCCGCGATGAGAGGCCAATCCAAGTCCTTCGCCAAGGGGCCGCCCATCGGTGCGCTTCAACTCCGGGCAGGTGAAATGCGGGTACACATCCGCATACGGATACTGAAACGTGATTTGAAAACCGACCCAGATCGTCATCTGGACATAGGGCGGGCCAAGCGGCACGTCGCGCACCATGACGTATGCGCCGCCCGAACCGTCCGGTTCGGCATCGACCTGGCAGTCGGGGAAGGATGAGCGGATTTCCGCAATGGCCTTCTCAATGGCAGGCGTTATCGCGTTCATGAGTTGTCATCATTCGGAATGGCCAGGAAGCGATTGCCGTCGTGCACCGTGATTTTCTGATCGTCGCCGATCAGCTCGGTCTTGCCGCCGCCGCGCTCGATGCTCAGCACGAAGTCGAGCTGGATGGGAACTTGCTGCGCAATGGCCGCCTGTTTGATGCTCAGGCCGGTCTGCTTCTTGCCCTCGACCGTGACCGGTTTTTCGTTGACGAAAAGACTGACAGGCTTGTCGGCGCCACCGCCGTGATCGGGATTACCGCCCGGGTGGTCGTGTTCTTCGTTGCTCGTCATGACGATCTCCTTGCGGAAGTGAAATTGAATTGCTAGTGTGAAATCAATATTGCGATGTAGGCGGAGAATTGCAAGAGTGAAATCGAAAAATTCTGAACCTGCCCAATTCGACGTCGCGGCCCTTCATGCCGCGCTCGATGCAGAACGGATCGCTCGTCGACTGACCTGGAAGGATGTCTCCGGGGAATCTGGTGTAAGTGCCTCAACGCTAACGCGTTTATCCCAAGGAAGACGTCCTGACGTGGACAGCCTGGCTGCTTTGACGCAATGGCTCGGCCTGCCGGCTGACCGCTTTTTGGGGCCACGAAAAGTGGCTTTCGGCGCGGCCAGCCCGCTGACCCAGATTTCGTCCATTCTGCGCGAAGATCCCAATCTCAATGAGGACGCCGCTGCGGCATTGGACGAACTGATCAAGGCGACGTACGCCCGACTGCGATCGCAGAAATGAGGTGACCGACCAGTTGGAACCACGCTGCCCTAATGCATCATAGACTTTATTTTTCATTGATTTCAGTCCCTTAGGTTCCGACCGCGGCTTCATACGCAAGCACGTATGAACCTTGAATATACGCAAATCCGTATAATGGCTCGATATTCGCGATCGCGCATATTGACGCGATATACGCATTCGCGTATCGTAGGCTTCATGGATACAATTGCCCGCACCCCACAACAAGTTGGCGCCGGGATCAGGCGCTACCGTCGGCAGAAGAAGCTCACCCAGGATGACCTCGGTGAGAAGATGCATGCGCGCCAAGCGACGGTATCGAAGCTGGAGGCCGGTGAACCTGCAACCCAACTGCGCATCATGATGGATGCGCTCGCCGCGCTCGACCTCGAGCTGGTCATCCGGCCGCGCACCAAATTGACGGCTCAAGCGATCGAGGATCTGTTCTGATGGCGCGTCGTTCTGCCCGCGCGCCGCTCAATGTCTATCTCAACGCTCGGCTCGTCGGGCGGCTGCGGCGCGAGGGCAGCGGAGCAATCGATTTCCAGTACGACGAGCAGTGGCTCGCGTGGGACAATGCCATTCCCGTTTCGGTGTCGTTGCCTCTGCGGGAGGATCGTTATATCGGCGATCCAGTCATCGCCGTCTTTGACAATCTTCTGCCCGACAATGATGACATCCGCCGGCGCGTTGCCGAACGCGCGCATGCTGACGGCGCCGACGCTTACAGCCTGCTCTCCGCCATCGGCCGCGATTGCATTGGCGCGCTGCAATTCCTCCCCGATGGTGCCGCACCCGGCGCCGCGGGCGCGATTGATGGCCGTGCCGCTAGCGATCAGGAGATCGCCGCCATTCTCGGCAATCTTGCCAGCAATCCGCTCGGTATCGGACCCGACCAGGACTTTCGCATTTCTCTCGCCGGCGCGCAGGAAAAGACCGCGCTGCTTTACTGGAAAGACAAGTGGCACGTTCCTCACGGCACGACCGCAACTACGCACATCATCAAGCCGCAGATCGGGAAGTTGCGGAACGGAATCGACCTGACCAGCGTTGAGAACGAGCATCTGTGCCTTGAGCTAGTTGCCGGACTCGGCTTGCCGGTCGCCAAATCAAGCATCATCGGAATTCGCGGGGCGGCGCGTGCTCGCAGTTGAGCGGTTCGATCGCACCTGGACGCGGGACGGTCGCCTGCTACGGCTACCGCAGGAAGACTGCTGCCAGGCGCTGTCCGTTCCACCCGCACGCAAGTACGAGTCCGACGGCGGACCCGGCATCCGCAAGATCTCGGATTTCCTCAAGGGCAGCGACACGCCTGACGCCGACCAGGCTATATTCTTCAAGGCGCAGATCGTGTTCTGGCTGCTTGCCGCCACCGACGGACATGCGAAAAATTTCAGCATTCATTTGGCACCGGGCGGACGTTTTCATCTTTCCCCGCTTTACGACATCATTTCGACCCAACCGAGCTTGGACGCTGGGCAAATCAGCCAAAACCAAATGAAGCTGGCCATGGCGATCGGCAGCAACCGGCATTACGTCGTCCACACGGTTCTCGGCCGACATTTCGTGCAAACTGCGAAAAGCTGCGGTCTACCCGACAAAACAGTCAAGGTCGTCATCCAGCAGCTCGGTGACACAGCCGCAAAAAGCATAGATCAGGTGCTGAATGAGCTTCCAAAAGGTTTCCCGGAGAAGATAGCCATATCGATTGCTGATGGCGCGAAGCGCCGCCTGAATTCGCTGGCCGTACTCAAGACTGGTGAATGATCCTCGGCCTGGCTGTGCCTGCGTCGCTGATCGCCTGCGCCAGCGGCAGGAAGACCAGCGAGGTCCGGGGCCGGACGAGGGGGGCGGCGAGAACGAGGGGGAGCGCTGGAGGGCCCTGCCCAGCAACAGGCATGTCAACCCCGACTGCGAGAGTATTTTTCATTAATATTGGAATTGTGATAGTGTTTTTCATGTAATATGAAGGACTTATGGCCAGAACGAACCCAATTCAGAGCGTCTTTTTCACGGAACCCCACATGAGCGCGCGCTTTCAGGCCCGGTGAGCGTTTTTCATGACCGACGCCTCCCTGAGACGGCCGTTCCGGCCGGCTATGCCGCGCTCATCCACGCCTATAACCTACCCGTTCCGGTTCCCCGGACGCTCTCCGCGATCGGCACCAAGCATCGCATCCTGGAACAGGGCGGCTGGCGCATCTATACGCCTCGCCATGCGCCTGAAGCCTCGCTTGAAGGACACCTGACTTTTGCCCTCAAGTACGAGGGCCTGGATCTCGCCCTTCTGAAGCGGCTGTTCCTTGCCGTCGAGGAAGGAGCCATCGCAGAGCTGGTGCGGCAGAAGCCTACCGGTATTTACACACGCCGCATCTGGTTCTTGTACGAATGGCTGCTCGGCCGCGAGCTGAAGCTGCCCGCAGCAGACAAGGTGTCGTACGTAGATGCTCTCGACACCGAACTCCAATTCGGAGTCGCAGGCCAGAACTCGGCTCGGCATCGAGTTCGCGACAATCTTCCCGGAACGCCCGAATTTTGTCCGCTCGTCTTCAAGCCCCCGGCGATGACGGAATACATTGCCCAGGACTGGAAGGAGCGCGCTCGCGCAGTAATCAGTCAAGTGCCCAAGGATCTGCTCGCCCGCACCGCAGCCTTCCTTCTGCTGAAGGACTCAAAATCCAGCTACGTGATCGAAGGGGAAAAGGCCGCCGCAGATCGCCGATTGGATGCTATTGAGATGCACTCGGCGCTGCCACGGCTCCGCAGGCTGTCTCCAAACTTCCGAGCATTCGATTGCAGTGGTGAGCGCGAGTGACCAGCAGATTCCCGTCCCCATCAACGCGGATACTTTCGTTGCCGCTGAAAAGCATAGTTGGGATTCATTCCACAATAGGAATATGTGCCCGATGCAGTGGCGAGGCACTGCTCGTAGGTGGAAAACTGGCAATTGCCTGGATATCCCCAGCTACGCCCTTGAAGACAATAAACGTCTGATGGAAGCGGCGACACGTGTTTCGCGCGAATTGCTGCGGCTGCGGTTGTCCCCGATGCAACGCCCATGAAGACGTGCACAAGGAGCACCATGATGAAAGGGAGAGCACGCAAAAGATCTTGTGACCTTGGTAAATCTGCCTCCTAAAGCTTGATCGATCCCCTGGTCGCCGCTTATTGGAGCCAGAGACCGCACCGACTGTTATTTTAGCTGAATAGGCAACAAGTTTAAGCATAAGCTCTGTACCGAATGTACAAAGGGTGACTCGCGCGCCTCTCGTTCGTGACGCTGCCTAGAGCCGGGAAGACTGAAACTCACTTTTTGGGCGCACTGGTCAGGGGCCTCGACTAATCTGCTGGAACATCGACCAGCACGGCTTTTGATTCTTGCTCATACTTCGGACTGGGCGGCGCCAACCGGGCTCGATCGTGGAATTTGTCAGATCCCCACACGAGATCAATTCAGCTGCGCAGTCGACAGCCGTGGAAGTTGCGGTAGAGCGCCCCCTCATTGGAGTACGTCGCGTCGACGCCGTGGGTCACTCACTGTCCTGCACTGCACATTGGGTCTTCACTCTCAGCTCGGCCGGTTCCTTCGCCTCGTTCTTTGCGACGCACCAAGACCAAGTCCCGGTTCTCGGTTCTCGCAAGCAGGCTGATCGGCGTTCCTCCACTCACCCTTGCCTCTCTTAGCCGGTTCCATATGCCCGGCTTGGCCCGCAAAATTCCTCCAAAGCGCCGGGGAAATGACGATTCGCCTTGATTTACACAGCTTACAACATTATTGTTGTAAGCATGATTCCAGCGCTAGTCACGATCGTGGGCGCCCCATGGGACGTACTGCCGCCGGGCGTTCACCCCGCAACCCTGACTGAGATTGCCGCTGCCTATACCTACAATTTTCGTAGGCGTGAACTTTATGCGGGGTTGGTCGAAGCCGCAGTGCATCTGCGCGAGGTTGGGTGTCAAACCGTACTGCTCGATGGCAGCTACGTTTCCGCCAAACCGATCCCCGGTGACTATGACGCTTGCTGGGAGCCGACCGGCGTCGACTTCACGAAGCTCGATCCGGTCTTCGACGATTTCAGTAATGGACGCGCCGCGCAGAAAGCTCGCTTCAGCGGCGAGTTTTTTCCGTCGTCGCTGGTCGAAGCCGCGAGTGGCGCAACGTTTGCCAATTTTTTTCAAACCGAGGGATTCACTGGGAAGAAGAAGGGGATTTTGTCGATTGCGCTAGCGACAGACGAGGTAGTAGCGCGGAGGTTAAGGCCATGATCTTCAGCGATCGCCAATATGCAGTCTCCAAGGAGCAAGTTGCAAAACTCCGGTCAGCGCTGACGAACGTGCGTGCTGACACGAAGAAGCATGAGCGCTTGCGCAAAATAGAAGTGAACGCCCTCGAAAGCCAGATTTCTGAGATCGACGGCGAGCTTGCGAACTATGATCTCCTGAAATCGGGGTCAGTCGCGTTTTCCGAGACCTATTCGCTTGCCGATCTCCCAAACATTCTGATTCAAGCGCGCATTGCGCAGGGACTAAGTCAAACTGACTTGGCCGAGCAACTCGGGATGAAGGCGCAACAAATACAGCGCTACGAGGCGACTCAGTACATGAGTGCAAGTCTTGCTCGATTGATCGAAATAGCCGATGCCCTGAAGGTTCGTGTGTCGCAGTCCTTTGCGACGGCTGAAAGACCGGTTGAAAGCTCGCTGTTTTCCTGGAGCGATCCGGCCAGCATAGATTGGACGCGCTTTCCTTTAAAGGAAATGTCGAAGCGGGGCTGGCTGAAAGGCCGAGACTTAGTAGACGCAGCCCGCTCGTACTTTCTCATGGCAGCGGGCCCGCAATTTGCCACAGCCCTACACCGCAAGAAGGTCCGCAGCGGCAATGCGCCGGACGAATTCGCTTTGCTTGCATGGCAGGCTCGCGTCCTTGAGCTTGCCCGGCAAGAACTGGAGACCGGACGAATAGGCGAGTTTGAAATTCAAGACTCCTGGCTCCCTACGCTCGTCTCATTGACCCAATTCGATGACGGACCTGAAAAGGCGCGCGATCTATTAAATGCACACGGAATCGCGTTGATTATTGAACGGCACTTGCCAGGCACCTACTTGGACGGCGCGGCCATGATTTCGCCGACCGGCCACCCAGTAGTGGCGCTCACCCTTCGACATGATCGGCTGGACAATTTCTGGTTCGTGCTGTTTCACGAGATCGGCCACGTATTTCTGCATCTCTATACGTCTCTTCGCCTCGACTTCTTTGACGAAGAGGACGGCGTTGATGGCGACGGACTAGAAAAAGAGGCAGATCAGTTTGCTCTAAGAAGCCTGATCCCCGATCAACTCTGGAAGCAATGCTTATCGCGCTTCGTATTATCTGAGGAAGCGGTACTGATTGATGCGGAAAAGCTTGGCATCCATCCGAGTATTATCGCAGGCAGAATCCGCAAAGAACGAAGCAATTATCACATCCTAAGCAATTTGGTTGGCAACGGCGTAGTGCGCGCTCAACTTGAAGGGGCTGACGATTGATTATTAAACCAGATACATATGTTCCGTCATTGCGTTGGCGGATGGGCGAATATCAGGCCCTTTCGCGACTCTCAGATAGCGCGAAAGATCGCGTGACACCCTTCATCGTTGTCCCTGAAATCGAATTCGACTTCGAAAAGTGGCAACCTGCCAAGACTCTTCAGGACCATGTCGAGCCCTTTGCAGATCGCTATAAGAAGAAGTGGGATACTCGTCCCGCCTGGATCGACGTTCATCCGAAGATTCAAGCTGGTCTCATGGATGACGGAAAGCTGCCGATCGCACATGTCTTCGATGCACTTCGCCCGCTCGGCACGAGCGCGGTGCCGGTCGTCTCGCTGGACGGCACTCCCGCAATCAACGCCGCCGTCGCCGCCGCGGTAAAGCTGGACGGGCGCGGCGTGGGACTCCGTCTTCGCATCGCGCATATCATGAAGCCGGGCTGTAAAGCGGCCGTCGATGCCCTTTTGGCTTCGATCGGGGTGCCACACTTCTTGACCGATCTTGTTATAGACCTCGGCGCTCCCGCTTATCAGCCGTATGACGACTTTGCAGATGGACTGATCGCCGCCGTCAGCCTGCTCGGTGATTTGGGCATGTATCGATCATTCGTCATCTTCGGTTCCGCTTATCCCGAGTCCGTCGCTCTCGACAAGCCGGGCGGCGACATCCCGCGTCATGACTGGCTTTTTTATCAGACGTTGATCGGAAAATTGCCGCCTAACGCACGTATCCCGAATTTCGGCGATTACACCATCGTCAACCCAGAGTTCACGCCCCGCGACATGCGGAAGATCAAGTCGGGAGGCAAGGTAGTTTATACGGAACCCGCCAATTGGCATGTGCGCAAAGGTGGATCGTTCCGCGACAATCCCGCGCAGATGCACGATCATTGTGCTTACATTCTGAGTTCTGGCAAATTCCGGGGGGCAACATTCTCGGAAGGCGACGATTTCATCGAGAAATGCGCCAAGAAAATCGTGCAACCGAGCAATCAACCGCGCTGGAAACAGGTGGCTATCAGTCACCACATCATGCATGCGCTAGAGGACATCTCCAAGTTTGGCGCTGCTGCATAAATTCTCGGATCGCTGCCGTCAACTGCGGAACAGATAGAAGCTCTGATAAGGATTTGTAGAGCTCGCAACGCGGCAATTTGCTCAGCTTCGCTTCTGGTGCATGCTTCGCCAGAAGTGCCACTGCCTCAGGTCGCCAAAGCAAATGTGCAAGCTGGACAGGATCGACGTTCGGATTCTTGGTACCCCGCCGAACGGTCTCGAACCTGATACCGCCGCGATTGCCCTTCCGAGCTTCGATGATGCCGCACCAATCTGGTGCAATCGTTTGCGCCTTCGCAATATGGCGTGGCGCACAAACGAGCGTCAACTTCTCAAGGCACTGCGTATACAGATCCAGTTGCACCGGCAGACGGCTCAGCGTGTCTTCGCTGCTTTTGATTTCATAACCATGCACGCACCCGCTGATGACGGCCACATCAATCCGTACCTTCGCGTGCGCGAGACCCAATTCGTCGACGACGATTGTATTCGGAGCCGCGCGGTGGGCGCGCAGCTTCTTGCCATGCAAGGCCAATCTGATTTCGGCGTCCTTCGACTTTGCCATCGAGTGGATTCTAACCAGCTTCGCCCGGGATGGGGTATTTTTCACCTTCCTTTACCTCACCTAATAACAGGTTCACACCCTCAACAATCATCCCAGCTCGTCGCTTACTGCAGACATGAAATCACGCTGCAATTTCCAGACCTTACGGCATCCGGGCGTGTCCTGCCTAAAGTGGTCCATTTGACCTAGTCCGGGCGTTCATCAACGCTTTTGACCGCGCGTCGTCTTGGCCCGGTCCCGTTCGTCCTGGGCCTTCGGGCCGGACCAGATCCCGAGCTGACCCCAGCTTTTTTACCGGAACCGCTACCCGCACGCTCCAGTTTCGCACGAATACCGGCCTTGTTGCTCCTTGTCATCCTTCAGCCGTCGCAAACTACCGCTTCAGATCAGACCCGCCTACAGCCCCCGTGCTCGATCGCAGAATCGGCGGCCCGCGTCGCCTTTCAGAGATCTGACCGTGGCCTGATAATGAACTATGTGAAACCTGGCGGAAAATAAGCGACTCAGCCCGCTGCTCTCGTCTACAACTTTCGCAGATGTCGCGCGCCATGGAAAACTGCCCCCTCGGCGTCACGAGGAATTGCCCCCTCCTTGGATAGCCGAGGAGAGAGCGA